>NZ_JBQAGB010000005.1:0-290919 GCF_051916145.1 Bacillus cereus group sp. MYBK245-2
TGATGGCAGAGAGGTCACACCCGTTCCCATACCGAACACGGAAGTTAAGCTCTCTAGCGCCGATGGTAGTTGGGACCTTGTCCCTGTGAGAGTAGGACGTTGCCAGGCAAAATGGAGGATTAGCTCAGCTGGGAGAGCACCTGCCTTACAAGCAGGGGGTCGGCGGTTCGATCCCGTCATCCTCCACCATATATGTCGGAGGGGTAGCGAAGTGGCTAAACGCGGCGGACTGTAAATCCGCTCCTTCGGGTTCGGCAGTTCGAATCTGCCCCCCTCCACCATTCTTAATTAATGGGCTATAGCCAAGCGGTAAGGCAACGGACTTTGACTCCGTCATGCGCTGGTTCGAATCCAGCTAGCCCAGCCATTAAGAGCCATTAGCTCAGTTGGTAGAGCATCTGACTTTTAATCAGAGGGTCGAAGGTTCGAGTCCTTCATGGCTCACCATTTTAACAAAATATGCGGGTGTGGCGGAATTGGCAGACGCACTAGACTTAGGATCTAGCGCCTTTGGCGTGGGGGTTCGACTCCCTTCACCCGCACTTTTAATAAAATAACTCATACATGTCTTGCGGAAGTAGTTCAGTGGTAGAATACAACCTTGCCAAGGTTGGGGTCGCGGGTTCGAATCCCGTCTTCCGCTCCAATTTTCAATATGACATGCCGGGGTGGCGGAACAGGCAGACGCACAGGACTTAAAATCCTGCGGTGGGTGACCACCGTGCGGGTTCGACCCCCGCCCTCGGCACCATATGCGCCCGTAGCTCAATTGGATAGAGCGTTTGACTACGGATCAAGAGGTTAGGGGTTCGACTCCTCTCGGGCGCGCTTTTAATAACGGGAAGTGGCTCAGCTTGGTAGAGCACCTGGTTTGGGACCAGGGGGTCGCAGGTTCAAATCCTGTCTTCCCGATATTCCCAAAAACATGGGGCCTTAGCTCAGCTGGGAGAGCGCCTGCCTTGCACGCAGGAGGTCAGCGGTTCAATCCCGCTAGGCTCCACTTTATTTATTATATGTCTCGGAGGTATACCCAAGTTCGGCTGAAGGGATCGGTCTTGAAAACCGACAGGCGGTGAGAATCGCGCGGGGGTTCGAATCCCTCTACCTCCTCCATTTTCTTTTAAAATGGTTTAGACATAAATAATAAAATATTTTTTCCTTCATGGAGGTATACCCAAGTTCGGCTGAAGGGATCGGTCTTGAAAACCGACAGGCGGCGAGAGTCGCGCGGGGGTTCGAATCCCTCTACCTCCTCCATTTTTTCTAAAGTAAATATTTTATCATCGCGGGGTGGAGCAGCACGGTAGCTCGTCGGGCTCATAACCCGAAGGTCGCAGGTTCAAATCCTGTCCCCGCAACCAAATGGTCCCGTGGTGTAGTGGTTAACATGCCTGCCTGTCACGCAGGAGATCGCCGGTTCGACCCCGGTCGGGACCGCCATTTATGTTTGGCTCGGTAGCTCAGTCGGTAGAGCAGAGGACTGAAAATCCTCGTGTCGGCGGTTCGATTCCGTCCCGAGCCACCATTTTTTTATGCCGACTTAGCTCAATTGGTAGAGCAACTGACTTGTAATCAGTAGGTTGGGGGTTCAAGTCCTCTAGTCGGCATCCTTTAGGGGCATAGTTTAAAGGTAGAACTGAGGTCTCCAAAACCTCCAGTGTGGGTTCGATTCCTACTGCCCCTGTAAAGTATATGGGCCTATAGCTCAGCTGGTTAGAGCGCACGCCTGATAAGCGTGAGGTCGATGGTTCGAGTCCATTTAGGCCCACCATATATTATTCCGCAGTAGCTCAGTGGTAGAGCTATCGGCTGTTAACCGATCGGTCGTAGGTTCGAGTCCTACCTGCGGAGCCATGGCCCGTTGGTCAAGTGGTTAAGACACCGCCCTTTCACGGCGGTAACACGGGTTCGAATCCCGTACGGGTCATAAAAAAAGAGTCAGCAATATGCTGACTCTTTTTTATTGTGCGTTCATTCTCCTTTATCAACTGATTTTCCTGAAATAAATAAAGGGATTTAGGAAAAGCTATGGTATGTATAAAAAGGAGGAGATACAAATGACACGAGTGAGAGACTTGATGAGCACTCATATTGTACAGTGTACACCGTTAGACAATGTATATGAAGCTGCTGTGAAGATGAAAGAAGAATCGATTGGATTGATCCCGGTTGTTGAAAATGAACAAGTTGTTGGTCTTGTTACGGACCGAGATTTAGTTGTTCGAGGGATTGCTGAAAAACATCCTGGATCTAATAAAATTACAAATGTAATGACAACAAACATTGTTTCAGTTTCTCCAGATGATTCTATTGAAAAGGCTACAGAGTTAATGGCGCAGTATCAAATTAGACGATTGCCAGTAGTTGAGAGTGGTCAACTCGTTGGGATGTTAGCACTAGGAGATTTAGCTATAAAAGAATCGGCAGATGATCAAGCGGGATTTGCTTTAAGTGAAATATCAGAGCATACGGAATGAAGTGAGACTTTAGTTAGTGGAATACGTTACGTATAAAAATCAGATACATTATTCTAGTATATAGGGTTAAGCTAATATGTTAGCATGATGTATCTGAGCCATTATATAATAAGTATACAGTGAGTAATTTCGACAGTTTATTTAAATTTGTCATTCCTAATTATAAATAAGAGAAAAAATGATATACTGATAGATATAAGTATTATGATTGATTTCGAATATAACAATATTTATTGTTAATGATGTAATAATGGATTAATATTTCCTATGTAGACAAAAGGGAAGGGGAATTATATGAAGGCTGTACAGCGCGATCCAAATTGGAATTTGGTTACAGATACATATATAGAACCAAATAATTTCGCTGAATTATTTTCTTTGCTTGTACCTTGTCATCCAAAAGGTGAAGGGAAAGAGCGAACTATATTAGTGTGGAAAGAAAAAGAATTTTATAAAGAAGAAAATTTAGCGGCATTTATCGTATATGGAATGAATAAAGCAAAGAATTTACCGCAATTTCATAAAGACGAAATTCCAACTTTAGTACGTATTCTTCGCTTATGCCAAGAAATTGGTTGGTATGAAGAAGCGAATACTTTTATGGTAACTCAAGGGCTAGCTGAGTTTGTTCATACTTCATTGGAATATGAAACGTGGGATCTTTTGACGCAGGCGGTTGCTTTAAACTATTTAATAATTAAATATCGTATTGGTGAATTAACTGATGGGGATGTAGAAATTTGGGATAGAGTTAAATTTAATGAGAAATGTATAAAAGACTGTAAACATTTATTATCCCATAAAGAAGTATTAGAATTTACATTTTTTTATATGTGTAAGAGAGCTAAGTCACTATCAAAAGAGCAATTAAATAGTGATATGATGAGTTTAGCGATGTATTGTAATACTTTTGTTTATGACTTATATACATATGATTTATTACGAAAGTATCGTAAGTGTACAGACTTTCTATCATATTATGGACCTAGTCAAGCGGTGTTAGCTTGCCAAAGGGCTGTACTTTCTCAAATTTCAGATCGATTAGACCCACTCAAGACTACTCATGTAGATGATTATTTATATGTAATGAAAGATATGATGGAGCATATGACGATAGGGATAATGGATCGATATGATCATTTTATTGGAAAGTTATTATCATATGTGCCATTTTTTGAAATGATCCAAGTTCCACAACATGCATATTATTGTGAAGAATTATTGTATATTTGTAAGGGCATTAAATATAAAGAAGAAATATTACGCAATTATATATTTATACAATTACATGACTGTTTACCATCTTTCTTTAAACTGTTTCTTAAAAATAAGCGTTATGCAACGATTCATGATATTCTGTTCTATTGGTGTGATGATGAACAAAGAATGAGCTTAGAGAAAAAATATAATCTTAGCTTTATTTATGAAAAATATGCTTGCGGATAAAGAGCATTTTCTATATAAATTAAAAGGATCTCAATTGTGAGATCCTTTTTTATTAGTAAAGCAAGGAGAATGTAATTAAGACGAGAAATAACATTCCATAAAGGAGAAATTGTGCCGTATAGCTTCCTTGTATACCAAAAAAAGTATTTGTTTTTTTGTATAAATTCAATATATATTTTATCGGATTATCTTTGAAAGATTGGTACACAGTGTCTCCTCTTTCTAAGCTTCTTGTTCGTGTTTTTTGTTATTAGGGACATGAATGTATCTAGCTATGAATAATAAAACAGCCATAAAAAATACGGGAAATACGGTAGATAAATAAAAACCATTACTAATAATATTTGTTATTAAAGCACTTAATAGAAAGATGGCATTATAAATATGGGCAATTTTTTGTTTTAGTTGAACTTGAAAAGCTTCCATCATAATTTCTAAAGCAACAAAAGCAATGATAATAGATAAAAATACAGTATTTGTATTATAAATTACTAAGCAACAGATTAAGCCTAAAAAGGCTAAGTATTCAACTAAGAGAGGTATATTGATATTGCGTGGCATACAATTTACCTAACTAAATATGGCAGTGGGTTTACTGCATTTGTTTTTTCAAAATTCCATTCTCCATTGTGTAATTCAAAATGAAGATGTTGCCCGTATGAATGACCTGTGTTTCCCATATGACCTACTAATTGTCCAGCTTGTACTTGATCACCAGCTTGTACAGTGCGATCTTTCATGTGAGCATAGACTGTTGTATATAATTTCCCGTTTATTTGATGGGCGATGAACACAACATTGCCATAGCTAGCTGAATAATATGATTTCACGACTTTACCTGCAGCCGCCGCCTGGATAGAGACATTACCCTGAGCTGCGATATCTATACCATAATGCATTTGTTCCCAGCGCATATCAAAGGTTGAGCTAATTTTTCCTTGAGTAGGGAATTTGAAAACGGCTGGAATGGAAGTAGGTTGAGCCGTTTGAGCTTGTGATTGATTTTGCACTACATAATGCTTTGCCACGTATCCGTATCCTGTGCCAAAACGAATTTTATACCAAGTTCCTACAGTTTCCACTACTTGTAATTGTGTACCATTTTGTAATGAACCAAGTAGTGCACTACTTGTACTAGCGTTGCTACGCACATTAAGTTTAGGTGTTGCAACTGTGTATTTCGTATTATTTTGAACTGTGATGCCTTTTACTAAAGGCTGTGAACCATTAGATACGAATGCCTTTTGTACGTAACCTGTTTTGCCATTATGTAAAATTTTATACCATTCACCTTGTTCTTCTTGAATAGTAACGAATTTCCCATTTGGTAATACATCTAAAATTGAAGATTCTAAATTAGGTTCAGAACGAACGTTTAATGCATTGGCATTGACGATATATTGATTATTAGATTGAAGTTTGTTTTTTAGTAGAATAGAATCTTTTTGTACGTAACCTACTTTATTATTAACAGATACTTTATACCAGCCATTAGTTGTTTCAAGTATATTCACTTTCGTATTAAAGCGAATTGTATCAATTGATGAGCTATTTGCGTTATCTTTTGTATGTAAGGCTACTTGATCGACTTTGACATATCCAGTTTTCATATTAGATAATTGTTCAGCGTTGGCTGTTTGTACATTTGTTTCTCCCATAGAAGGAAGTAAAGAAGCAATTGCGACAGTAGTTGCTGTTAAAGCAGTAGCTTTCATATTCATATAATAGAGACCTCCTCTAGTTGTATAGTTGTAATTTTATTATAGTATAAAGATATAATATAGTGGGTGTATTCACATAAATGTAATATGAAATCAATATAAAAATAAATTTTTTGAGGATAATGATTCCTTTTTATCCAATTCATTAGGATAATAATTTCTAAGATAGAATATAAGTATTATATGGTTTTGTTATTTTGTTGACAATTGAGAAAATTAAAACAGTTGATGATGTCTTATTACGATGTTATACTGACAGTGATAATTTTATAGTTTGCTAGGAGAGCTGGTGTTGCCAGCTGAGAGTAAGGCCTTAAGTCTTTGATCCTTTTTATTACCTGATCTAGATTATGCTAGCGTAGGGAAGCAATTCGGACACTAACAATGAGTCCCCGTTTCTTTGCGTATAGAAACGGGGCTTTTTTATTTGAAAATTTCATATTGAAACCACTAGGGGTGCTTGTTGTGCTGAGAGAGGAATAATCCTTAACCCTTACAGACCTGATCTAGGTAATACTAGCGAAGGGAAGTGGAGCAACGAATAAATTATAATTTTATTTGCTGTAACCACTTCTTATTTAGAAGTGGTTTTTTATTTAGATATATAAATTGAAAGGGGATAGAGAAATGAAATTTTGCGATAGATTATTAGAAACTGTACAACCAGTTTGGGAGATGAGTCATAATCATCCATTTGTTGTAGGTATGGGGGATGGTACGTTAGAAAAAGATAAGTTTCAGTATTATATTATTCAAGATTATTTATACTTGTTAGATTATGCAAAGTTATATGCGATCGGTGTTGTAAAGGCAACAAATCCACAAGTTATGGGGAAATTTGCTGAACAAATTGATGGGATATTAAATGGAGAAATGACCATTCATAAACAGTATGCAAAAAGACTTGGAATTTCTATAGAGGAGATAGAGTCTGCAAAGCCATCTGCTAAAAATTTAGCTTATACAAATTACATGATGTCTGTATCTCAAAATGGCACACTTGCGGAATTAATAGCAGCACTTCTTCCATGTATGTGGAGCTACTGGGAGATTGGAAAGCGTTTAAATGATATTCCTGGAGCAAGAGATCATGAGTTCTTTGGTGAGTGGATTCAAGGCTATAGCTCTGAAGAATATGGCAACCTTTGTGTTTGGTTAATCGATTTATTAAATGAAATGGCAGTTGGAAAGTCTGAAAAAGAGCTAGATCGATTAGAGGAGATTTTCCTATATTCCAGTCGATTTGAATATTTATTCTGGGATATGTCCTACCGTAAGGAGATGTGGGGATTTGAGGAGCAAGAACATACTACAGTTTCATAATGTTTCTTTTCATTATGATGAGAAGCCAATCATTAATGAATTAAATGCTTCTATACAAGATAAAGAGTTTGTAAGCATTATCGGACCGAGTGGATGCGGGAAAAGTACTTTATTTCGCCTTATTACAGGTTTAGAAGAAGCAAGTACGGGACAGATAGAGCTGACAGAGACAAAGAGCCATCCTGTAGGATATATGCCCCAAAAAGATATGCTCTTGCCGTGGAGAACGATTATTGAGAATGCTGCCCTGCCGTTAGAGTGCCAAGGTGTACAGAAGAAAGAAGCACAAATAAAGGCGAAGGAACTATTGCATAAATTTGGCTTACAAGGGTATGAGACAAAATATCCGAAAGATTTATCTGGTGGTATGAGACAACGTGTATCCTTTATTCGAACTTTATTAACAGGTGGGGAGATATTGCTGTTAGATGAACCGTTTAGTGCGTTGGATGCTTTAACGAAGGCCTCTTTGCAAGAATGGTTGTTTGAACAATGGAAAGAGTGGGAAAAAACAATTTTATTTATCACTCATGATGTGGAAGAAGCATTGTTTCTTTCTAATCGAATTTTAGTAGTAGAGCAGCAACCGATAACTACTTTAACCGAGAGGATTGTACCGCTTGATCATAATCGGACAAGGAAAGATTTATATAAACCAGAAGTATTAGCGCTGAAAGATGAGCTTCTTAGTATGTTGCAAAGGCAGGTACTCGTATGATGAACCGGTTGAAGGAGCTATTACCTGCTCTTACGCTTTCTAGTATTTTACTTGCTCTTTGGGAAGTAGGCGCAAGAATTGTAGATGAAATGTACATTTTACCGTCACCGTCTGCGATTGTAATGAAGATATGGAAACTAAAAGACATATTATTTACAGTTCATTTGCCAGCAACATTATATGTCGTTTTAATAGGGGTGGCTATTTCTATCGTACTTGGGGTAGGGCTAGCGATGTTAATGAATGCGAGTACATGGATGGAGAGAGCATTTTATCCATTATTAGTTGCCTCGCAAACGATTCCTATTACAGCGCTTGCTCCGCTATTTGTTTTATGGTTTGGATATACGATTTGGAGTAAGGTTGTTGTTACGGTTTTAATTACGTTTTTCCCAATTGCGGTTAATACGTATGATGGACTGCGCAGTACGAAAAAAGAATGGGAAGAGCTTTTAGTTACGTATGGGGCAACGAAAAAAGATGTTTTTCTTAAATTAAAATTGCCGTCTGCTCTTCCTTATTTTTTCTCAGCTTTAAAAATTGCAGTACCGCTTAGTGTAATTGGGGCGGCAATTGGTGAATGGCTCGGTGCACAAGCGGGGCTAGGATATTTCAGTAAGAGAATGATGACGCAGTTAGACGGGGCAGGTGTATTTGCCCCCATTGTATTGTTATCATTATTAGCTATTCTCTTCGTCATACTTATTTCGTTAGTAGAAAAAAAATTCATTAGTTGGAGGAAGCATTCATGAAATTTTTAAAGCGCATCTTTGTGTTTACATTATTAGTTGCAATGATTGCTGGATGTTCGAGTAATTCAGCATCGGAAAAAAGTAAAAAAGAGAAAGAAATAACGGTCATGCTTGATTGGTACCCAAATGCGGTACATAGCTTTATTTATGCGGCAATTGAAAAAGGTTACTTTAAAGAAGAAGGAGTAAAGGTAAATATTAAATTCCCTTCTAATCCGACTGACCCATTAACGTTAGCAGCTGCAGGAAAAGTAACAGTGGGCTTATATTATCAGCCAGATGTTGTCATGGCAAAAGCAAATGAACAAATTCCAGTGAAATCAATTGGGGCTGTTGTACGTTCACCATTAAATCATGTTGTATCGCTGAAGTCTGCAGGCATTCAATCGCCAAAAGATTTAGAGGGTAAAACAGTTGGATATTCTGGAACACCTTTAAGTGAGATGTATTTAAAAACGATGGTAAAAGAAGCTGGTGGTAATCCAGATACAGTGAAAGTAGTCGATGTTGGTTTTGATTTAGTACCAGCATTAATTACAAAAAAAGTGGATGCGGTAACGGGGGCATACATTAACCATGAAGTACCTGTTATGCGTCATGAAGGTCATGAACCAGCATACTTTAATCCAGCAGATTACGGTGTACCGAATTATCATGAGCTTGTATTTGTAACAGGTGATAAAACGTTGAAAAAAGATAAAGAAGCGTTGCAAGCTTTCTTACGTGGTACGAAAAAAGGTTATGATTTCATGAAGAAAAATCCAGATGAAGCATTAAATATTTTATTAAATCATCAGGAAAAAGAAAACTTCCCACTTGTACCAGAAGTTGAAAAAGAAAGTATGAAAATTTTATTAGAGAAAATGGAAACGAAGGATGAACCATTTTTATCAGATTCAAAAGAGTCATGGGAGAAACAAAATAAATGGTTGAAAGATAAAGGAATGACGAAAGAAATCGTTCCGGCCGATGAGTTATTCGAAAACATTTTAAAGTAGGCGAATGAATATGAAAAATGAGCTTCATGTAATCTCAAATGGTCACATGTCATTCGAAGAGTTAGTGAATGTAGCGATGCAAATTGAAAGTGAAATTGATTATTTGCATATTCGTGAGCGTGAGAAAAGCACGAAGGAATTGTATGAAGGTGTGGAAAGTCTTTTGAAGAAAGGCTTTCCAGCATCAAAAATAGTGATAAATGATCGAATTGATATTGCTATTTTATTAAACATTCCGCGCGTGCAGCTAGGATATCGAAGCGCAGATGTAAGGTCAGTGAAAGAAAAGTTTTCTTATTTGCATGTCGGTTATTCTGTACATTCTTTAGAAGAGGCGATTGATGCATTTAAGAATGGCGCGGATTCACTCGTTTATGGTCATGTATTTCCGACAGATTGTAAAAAAGGTGTGCCAGCGAGAGGGCTTGAAGAAATTTCAGACATTGCAAAGTGTTTATCCATACCGATTACAGCAATTGGAGGAATCACTCCGGAAAACACTGGAGATGTTCTTGCTAACGGCGTCAGTGGTATTGCTGTTATGTCTGGGATTATAAGTAGTAGTAACCCGTATAGCAAAGCGAAGTCTTATAAGGAATCAATAAGAAAGTGGGCGGAAAAACATGTGTAAGAAGTATGATGTAGCGATAATTGGCGGTGGTGTAATTGGTAGTTCAGTTGCACATTTTCTAGCAGAAAGAGGACATAAAATAGCGATTGTAGAGAAGCAACAGATTGCATCTGAAGCCTCGAAAGCAGCCGCTGGTTTACTTGGGGTGCAGGCAGAATGGGATGAGTATGACCCGCTATTTGAACTTGCTAGAGAAAGCCGTGCTATATTTCCACAACTTGCAGAAGTTTTACGTGAAAAAACAGGAATTGATATTGGGTATGAAGAGAAAGGCATTTATCGCATTGCTCAAAATGAAGAGGAGAAGGAAAGAATTCTTCATATTATGGATTGGCAGCAGAAAACCGGTGAAGATTCTTACTTTCTGGCGGGAGATCGTTTACGAGAGAAAGAGCCGTATTTATCTGAGTCAATTATAGGGGCTGTATATTATCCAAAAGATGGTCATGTTATTGCACCAGAGCTTACGAAAGCATTCGCACATTCCGCATCATTTTCGGGTGCTGATATATATGAACAGACAGAAGTGTTTGATATTCGTATTGAAAATAATAAAGTGACTGGAATTGTGACAAGCGAAGGTATGATCACTTGCGAGAAAGTTGTTATTGCAGGTGGCTCATGGAGCACGAAGTTACTAGGTTATTTTCACCGCGAATGGGGTACATATCCGGTTAAAGGAGAAGTAGTAGCGGTAAGAAGTAGAAAACCACTTTTAAAGGCGCCTATTTTCCAAGAAAGATTTTACATTGCACCAAAGCGCGGCGGACGTTACGTAATTGGAGCAACGATGAAGCCTCGTACGTTCAATAAAACTGTGCAACCAGAAAGTATTACTTCTATATTAGAGCGCGCGTATACAATATTGCCTGCTTTAAAAGAAGCTGAATGGGAAAGTGCATGGGCAGGATTAAGACCACAATCGAATCATGAAGCTCCTTATATGGGAGAGCATGAAGAAATAAAAGGTTTATATGCTTGCACGGGCCATTATCGAAACGGTATTTTATTAAGTCCTGTTTCTGGTCAATATATGGCTGATTTAATAGAAGGAAAGCAGGAGAATCACTTGCTAGATTCATTGCTTTCTAAAACAGTTTAGAAAGGGGATGGAAGTTTGAATTTAAAAATTAATGGTAATCAAATTGAAGTGCCAGAGAGTGTGAAAACAGTAGCTGAGCTACTTACACATTTAGAGTTAGATAACAGAATTGTTGTAGTAGAGCGTAATAAAGATATTTTACAAAAAGATGATCATACAGATACATCTGTTTTTGATGGAGACCAAATTGAGATTGTAACTTTCGTAGGAGGCGGTTGATTATGTTAAACATTGGACCATTTTCATTTCATTCTAGACTTTTATTAGGAACAGGAAAATTCCCTGATTTTGATGTGCAGCAAAAGGCAATTGATGTATCTGAGGCTGAGGTTTTAACGTTCGCAGTACGTCGTATGGATATATTTGATGCAAAGCAGCCTAATTTATTAGAGAAACTTGATGTGAAAAAATATACGTTATTACCGAATACTGCCGGAGCAAAAAATGCTGAAGAAGCTGTTCGTATTGCAAAATTAGCAAAAGCTTCAGGGCTTTGCGACATGATAAAGGTAGAAGTTATTGGTGATGATAGAACGTTATTACCTGATCCAGTAGAGACGTTAAAGGCATCTGAAATGTTACTAGAAGAAGGATTTATCGTACTTCCGTACACATCTGATGATGTTGTATTAGCACGTAAATTACAAGAACTTGGCGTGCATGCGATTATGCCAGGAGCATCTCCAATTGGATCAGGACTTGGTATTGTAAATCCATTGAATTTGAGCTTCATTATTGAACAAGCGACAGTACCAGTTATCGTTGATGCTGGTATTGGTAGCCCGGCTGATGCGGCATTTGCGATGGAATTAGGAGCAGATGGCGTGTTATTAAATACAGCTGTATCAGGAGCAAAAGATCCTATTAAAATGGCACAAGCAATGAAATTAAGTATTGAGGCAGGCCGTTTAGGATTTGAAGCAGGTCGTATTGGACGTAAGCGTTGTGCAACGGCAAGTAGTCCTTTAGAAGGAATGAGCGTAGTTGAATAATCGATATTCTCGCCAAGAACTATTTTCTCCAATTGGAGAAGAAGGACAGCAAAAGATAAGGGAAAAGCATGTGCTTATTATCGGCGCAGGTGCATTAGGTAGTGCAAATGCAGAAATGTTTGTAAGAGCTGGTGTTGGTACAGTAACGATTGTTGATCGAGATTATGTCGATTGGAGTAATTTACAAAGGCAGCAATTGTATGCAGAGAGTGATGTGAAAAATAATCTTCCGAAAGCTGTAGCAGCGAAGAAGCGTCTAGAAGAGATTAATAGTGAAGTAAGAGTAGAAGCGCTCGTTCAAGATGTAACAGCTGAGGAGTTAGAAGAACTCGTTACAAACGTTGATGTAATGATTGATGCAACTGATAATTTCGAAACGCGTTTCATTGTGAATGATATAGCACAAAAACATTCTATTCCATGGATTTACGGAGCATGTGTAGGGAGTTACGGCCTTTCTTACACAATTCTTCCTAGTAAAACGCCATGTTTATCTTGTTTATTACAATCGATTCCGCTTGGCGGGGCGACATGTGATACAGCGGGGATTATATCACCTGCTGTATCTCTCGTCGTTTCTCATCAAGTAACGGAAGCTCTTAAACTGTTAGTAGAAGATTACGAATCGCTTCGAGATGGACTTGTATCGTTTGATGTATGGAAGAATGAATATTCATGTATGAATGTGCAAAAGCTTCGTAAGCACAATTGTCCTTCGTGCGGAGGGAATGCCTTGTATCCGTATTTAAATAAAGATAATACATCGAAAACAGCAGTGTTATGCGGGAGAAATACAGTTCAAATTAGACCACCTCATAAAGAGGAAATAGATTTTGAACGATATAAAGAGCTGCTGAATGATCGTGTGCATGATTTAAATGTAAATCCATATTTATTATCATTTTCTGTGGAAGAAAAGAGATTAGTTGCTTTTAAAGATGGTCGTGTACTTGTACATGGAACGAAAGATATAAGCGAAGCAAAGACGATTTATCATCGCTATTTTGGATAGAAAAGGATGAGTGGGATGAAAGTAAATAAAGCTTTAACAATTGCAGGATCTGATAGTGGCGGCGGTGCCGGCATTCAAGCAGATTTAAAAACATTCCAAGAGCTTGGTGTGTATGGGATGACGGCTATTACGGCAATTACTGCTCAAAACACGCTTGGCGTTCAAGGGGTATATCCAGTTCCATTAGAAGGTATTACGGAACAGTTGAATTCAATTGGTATGGATTTAACACCAGATGCTGTGAAATTAGGAATGTTATTTAGCAGCGAAATTATTCAAATTGTAGCAGAACATATAAAGAAGTTTTGCTGGAATAATATTGTATTAGACCCTGTTATGATTGCTAAGGGCGGTGCATCATTATTACAACAAGAAGCAGTGCAAGCATTAAAAGAATATTTATTACCAGTAGCAACGGTTATAACGCCGAATGTTCCAGAAGCAGAAGTGTTAACTGGGATGGAGATTTATAATGTTGAAGATAGTAAGGAAGCTGCAAAAGTACTGCATGAATTGGGTGCAAAATATGTGCTTATGAAGGGCGGACATGCAGAATATCAAGGTAATGAAGTAGTTGATTTACTCTTTGATGGTGAGCAGTTTATCGAATTTAAAAGTGAACGAATTCCTTCAAAACAAACGCATGGAAGCGGTTGTACATTTGCTTCAGCGGTTACAGCAGGACTTGCGAAAGGATACTCAATTGAAGAGGCAGTTCAAGAAGCAAAACAATTTATTAGTATAGCAATTGAAGAGCCGCTGCATATTGGAAGTGGTCATGGACCGACGAATCATTTTGCGTATAAATTAAATAAATCACATGTATAAGTAGAAAAAAAGTCAGTTGTATAACTGGCTTTTTTTCTGTTTACTTTTTCCAAATACAGGAGTAATATATCAGCCAGAATATATTTTTTGTAATACGCTGAGTCCAATTATATGGAGCGGAGGAACCAATTTGTGCAGTGTCACTAGGGGTGAATCTTTCAATTTTGAAAGTAGGGCTACTCTCAAAGTCCGAATCCGACAGCTAACTTCGTAAGCATCTTGAGAGAGGACGGTGCCATGATGGATACATCACTTCATCGATCTGATTAGTATAGGGGAATATCAATCTATGTTTGAGTTCTTTTATGCTAAGGAGGATGAGGTACATGGAACTAACACTTATTTGTGTTGGAGAAGAAAGCAAGGTAAATAGTTTAAGAGATTTAGTAGCATTTCAACATGAGTTAATTATTTTTACAGCGAATGAAGAGATAGCGGCTGAAGTTAGGGATTGTGGATTTGATTGGACGTATAGTTGTAGTAAGGAGCAGGATTTTACTAGTATTTGTGAGTGTATTAAAAAGGTGATTTTACTAGGGGATGAGCTTCCCATCGTTAGCTTCTTTACAGAACACATTCGCTTTTCTTTTCAGGCACCTATTACTGTTGTTACAAGGAATAAACGATATCCAGCGAGGCTCTATGAAACAATGGGAGCTACATTTGTCGTGTTTACGAATTGTGATAATATTACTTTTTTATTTTTTGAATAGGGCGGGGGAAAAGAAGATGAAAGTGTTGTTACTAGGAGATATAGCGAATCGTTGGGCGGTATCGGTAGAGCGAGTTCAAGAATTGGTGGTACTGGATCCTATTTTTCCAAGGCCCTATATCATATTGCCATCTAAAGATGCTTTATATTTAAAAACAGATGTTATCGAATATGAGCAGCTACATGCAGAATTGTCACAAGTTTATATTCGTGGGAGAAATTTACGTGCTTTTTTACGAGGAGAATAAATAGTGAATAAAAAAAGAGCGAATGCGAAGTGCAACAAGCTATGCACTTCATGTCATTCGCTCTTTTTATTTCGTATTTAAAAGGTCATTTCTGTGAAAAAGAAAGAAAAGACGAGAAAACAGGTGAAAGAATATTAATAACACTTAATGTAAGCGTTTAAATGGGTGTTTATTTTCTTATTTTAGGTAATTTGCCTCTTTACAAGTTAAATATAGAGGAGTATATTTACTCTCATAAATCATTCATAAAATTTCCAAAAAAACCTAAAATCGCTGAGTTCCAGAAATGGAGCGGGGGAACCAATTTTGTGCATCGTCACTTGGGGTGAATCTTTCAGTTTTGAAAGTAGGGCTACTCTTTAGGCCCGAATCCGACAGCTAACCTCGTAAGCGTTTAGAGAGGAGGTTTACTTTGTGTTGTTCATTTCGAACACTAAGTAGAGCTTAGTGTTCTTTTTTTGATTATCCAATGGTAATTTTTTACAAAAGAGAGGGATAGCTATGTTAGATGTTGTAATGATCGGGATTTTTGTTGTATTAGTCGCATCGATGGCAAGTCTTGCAAGTTGGTCAGATAAAGTTGTGAAAGAAGGGAAGCAATCATGACGATTGCCTTATCGGTTATTGTTGGAGCAATTACGGTGTACTTAGTGTATGCATTACTAAATCCGGAAAAGTTTTAATTAGGGGGAGTCATTCATTATGATCTGGGTCGCAGTCGTTATTACAATGCTGTTGTTTATTCTTGTGGCAAAGCCAACAGGAATTTATTTAGAGAAAGCCTTTCAAGGTAGTAAAAAGTTAGATAAAGTATTTGGGCCTTTTGAAAAACTTATTTTTAAAATTACGGGTGTAAAAGAATACAATCAAACGTGGAAACAGTACGCATTGTCATTAGTTTTATTAAATGGATTTATGATTGTTGTCGTATATTTCATTTTCAGACTACAAGGAGTATTGCCATTAAATCCAGCACACATTGAAGGGATGGAGCCTACGCTTGCTTTTAATACAGCAATTAGTTTTATGGCTGATACAAACTTACAGCATTATAGCGGTGAAAATGGTTTATCTTATTTATCGCAATTAATCGGAATTACATTCCTAATGTTTGCAGCGCCGGCAACGACGTTAGCACTTGTAATGGCGTTTATAAGAGGGCTCGCTGGAAAAGAACTCGGTAACTTTTTCGTTGATTTTACGAGAGCATTAACGAGAGTATTTCTTCCTATTGCATTTATTGCGGCACTAGTCTTTGTCGCACTTGGTGTACCACAAACGTTAGACGGGGCCGTTACAGCACAAACAATCGATGGGGCAAAGCAGAGTATATTACGCGGACCAGTTGCATCATTCGTGTCCATTAAGGAACTTGGAAATAACGGTGGTGGATTTTTCGGAGCAAACTCTACTCATCCTTTCGAAAATCCAGGGCAGATGAGTAATATTTTGCAAATGATGCTTATGATGTTATTGCCAACTGCACTTCCGTTTACGTACGGACGAATGGTAGGAAATAAAAAGCAAGGTCGTATCCTTTTCGTATCACTATTCATGGTGTTTTTACTAGGATTTATCACAATTACGACATCTGAATTACATGGAAATCCAATATTAAATGACATGGGTATCCAGCATGTACAAGGAAGTGCAGAAGGAAAAGAAGTGAGGTTTGGAACAGTATTTTCTTCCCTTTATGCGACAGTAACGACAGCTGCGGAAACAGGTGCTGTTAATACGATGCATGATACGTTAACACCAATTGGCGGGTTAGTACCACTCGTAAATATGATGTTAAATACAGTATACGGCGGCGTTGGAGCAGGCTTTGTGAACATTATTATGTATGCGATTATCGCAGTCTTTATATCTGGATTGATGGTTGGACGGACACCGGAATTTTTAGGTAAGAAAATTGAAGGTAAGGAAATGAAATTAATTGCGGTAACAATACTATTTCATCCACTGCTTATTTTAGGATTTTCAGCATTGGCTCTTTCTACACATTTAGGAACAGAAGCGATTTCTAACTCGGGCTTCCACGGTTTAACACAAGTTGTTTATGAGTATACGTCATCAGCTGCGAATAACGGATCTGGATTTGAAGGGTTAGCAGATAATACACCGTTTTGGAATATTACAACTGGTTTAGTTATGTTTTTAGGACGCTATTTCAGTTTAATTACGATGCTAGCTGTTGCAGCTTCATTGAAAGAGAAGACGGTTGTGCCAGAAACAGTCGGAACGTTCCGTACGGATAATAGTTTATTTGGCGGCATTTTCATCGGAACAATTGTAATTGTCGGTGCATTAACATTCTTCCCGATGTTAGTACTCGGCCCAATTGCAGAATTTCTTACATTGAAGTAATGGAGGGTAAATGATGAGACCGGTAGTAGTAAAAGAAAAAAGAGTAAATGAGTCACACATACATGCAGTAGAAGATGAGGTTAGACAAGCGAAAACGATGGATCGTGATATCGTGAAACATGCGATGAAACAATCCTTTGCGAAATTGAATCCGAAAGTTATGATAAAGAATCCGATTATGTTCGTTGTGGAGATTGGATTTATCATTACGTTCATTTTATCGTTTCTTCCAAGTCGTTCTAGTAGTGTACCAGGATGGTTTAATATAACAGTTTCCCTCATTCTATTATTTACAGTTTTATTTGCTAACTTTGCAGAAGCGTTAGCGGAAGGGCGGGGGAAAGCGCAAGCCGATTCTTTAAAACAGTCGAAGAAAGATGTGTTTGCCAATGTTGTAAAAGAAAATGGAGACATCGTTCAAGTTTCGGCAACGGATCTGAGAAAAGGTGACGTTGTTATTGTAAAACAAGGAGAAATGATTCCAAGTGATGGAGAAGTCATAAAAGGATTAGCGTCTGTTGATGAATCTGCGATTACAGGGGAATCAGCTCCTATAATAAAAGAAGCTGGTGGTGATTTTTGTTCCGTGACAGGCGGTACGATGGTTGTAAGTGATGAGATTACAATTGTCATTACGAGTAATCCTGGTGAATCATTTATTGATAAAATGATTTCGTTAGTAGAAGGGGCTGCTCGTCAAAAAACACCGAATGAAATTGCTTTAAATACAGTATTAACGAGCTTAACGCTTATTTTCTTAATCGTTGTTGTGACGTTACCGATTTTTACAAACTATTTAGGATTTCAAATTGATACAGCTGTACTTGTTGCGTTGTTAGTTTGTTTAATTCCAACGACAATTGGTGGATTATTATCAGCGATTGGTATTGCTGGGATGGACCGCGTGACAAAGTTTAACGTGTTAGCAATGTCGGGTAAAGCAGTAGAAGCTGCGGGCGATATTAATACAATTATTTTAGATAAAACAGGTACGATTACTTTTGGGAACCGAATGGCTCATACATTATTACCTGTAGGAAATGAAACGATTGAGCAAGTTGGAAAGTGGGCTGCGATTAGCTCAGTTTTAGATGAAACACCAGAAGGTCGATCTGTTATCGAGTATGTGCAAGCGAAATCTATATCATATAATAGAGAACTTGCAGAACAAGGTGAGTTTGTTCCATTTAAAGCAGAAACGAGAATGAGTGGTGTTGATTTACAGGATGGAACGAAAGTGAGGAAAGGTGCTGTCGGTAGCGTGATTGAATGGGTTCAGTCACAAGGTGGAACAATTCCGAAAGATGTGAATCAAAAAGCAGATTTCATTTCAAAAGAGGGCGGAACACCCCTTGTAGTTGCAGTGAATAATCGTATTTACGGTTTAATCTATTTAAAAGATACAGTAAAACCTGGTATGCGTGAACGTTTTGAACAGTTGCGTCAAATGGGGATTAAAACGGTTATGTGTACAGGGGATAACCCATTAACAGCAGCAACGATTGCAAAAGAAGCAGGAGTAGATGAGTTTGTTGCTGAGTGCAAACCAGAAGATAAAATTGCAGTTATTAAAGCAGAGCAAGATAAAGGAAAACTCGTAGCGATGACAGGTGACGGTACAAATGATGCGCCAGCATTAGCGCAGGCTGACGTTGGATTAGCGATGAATAGTGGTACGACAGCTGCGAAAGAAGCAGCGAATATGATTGATTTAGATTCGAATCCAACGAAGATTATTGAGGTAGTAGGAATCGGTAAGCAATTGTTAATGACACGTGGTGCGTTAACGACGTTTAGTATTGCAAATGATATCGCAAAATATTTTGCAATCATTCCAGCAATGTTTACACTTGCGATTCCGCAAATGGAAGCATTAAACATTATGAAATTAACATCACCACTGTCAGCGATTTTATCAGCATTAATATTTAATGCAGTTATTATTCCGTTACTCATTCCATTGGCGATGAAAGGTATCGCATATAAACCGATGAGTTCGAATGCACTACTTGGCCGAAACTTATTTATTTACGGGCTTGGCGGAGTCATTGTACCGTTCATTGGAATTAAAGTAATTGATATAATTGTCGGCTTGTTCATATAAGGAAGAGGGGAAAGAGATGGCGAAGAAACAAAGTATATTATCACCAATCATCCGTATTACTTTTACATTTTTAGTGTTGTGCGGACTTGTATATCCACTTATTGTTACTGGTATTGCACAAGCAGTCATGAAGGATAATGCGGATGGAAGTCTAATATATAATGATAAAAATGAAGTGATTGGTTCTAAATTAATCGGTCAAAATTTCACAGATCCACGTTATTTTCATGGGCGTGTTTCTAGTATTGAATATAAAGCAGAGGCATCTGGTTCAAATAACTATGCACCGTCTAATCCAGATTTAGAGAAACGAGTAGAGAAAAGTATTGAAGAGTGGAAGAAACAAAATCCCACCGTACCAGTTACAGAAGTGCCAATCGATTTAGTGACAAATTCAGGTTCAGGGCTTGATCCTGACATTAGTCCGAAGGCAGCTTCCGTGCAGGTAGAGCGCATCTCTAAAATAACGAATATTCCGAAAGAAACGCTAAATCAATTGATTAAGGATCAAACGGAAGGTGCGGCACTTGGCTTATTTGGAGAAAACCGTGTGAACGTTTTAAAGTTAAATTTAGAATTACAGAAACTACTGAAATAGTAACAGTGCTACCTCAATCTAATGGATTGAGGTAGCGTTGTTTCAAAAGAAAGGTTGTGAGTGTTTTGTATGCGGATGACTATAAACCAACTTTTCAAAGGCGAACACCAGAAGAGTATTTAGAATATATTCGCCAGCAAAACCGTGGGAAGTTAAAGCTATATGTAGGAGCAGCTCCAGGGGTAGGGAAAAGTTATAAAATGCTCTTTGATGCAAGGGAAATGAAAAAGGACGGTATGGATATTGTAATTGGTTTAATTGAAACGCATGGGAGAAAAGAGACGGAAGACGCAATTGCTGATTTAGAAAAGGTTCCTTTAAAAGAAATAGAGTATAAAGGGAAAGTGTTTTATGAACTTGATGTGGAAGGAATTATAAAGCGTGCACCGCAAGTTGTTGTTGTGGATGAACTTGCACATAGTAATATTCCCAGCTCTAAAAATAAGAAGCGTTATATGGATGTACAAGAATTGTTAGAGGCTGGTATATCTGTATTGTCAGCGTTTAATATTCAACATTTAGAAAGTGTTCATGATATTGTAGCTCAAATTACGAATGTAAAAGTAAGAGAACGAATTCCAGATTTTATTTTACAAAAAGCAAATGAAATTCAGCTTGTCGATGCAACGCCGGAAGTACTTCGGAAGAGGTTAATAGACGGAAAGATATATAAAGAAGAAAAAATTCAGCAAAGCTTACAAAATTTCTTTACGCTTAATAATTTAGGAGCACTCAGGGAATTATCGCTTCGTGAAGTCGCTGACGATATGGACGAGAAAATTAGTCAAACAGTGATAGAGCCAATTGGCGTGAAAGAAAAAATTCTCGTTTGTGTACAGTACAGTTCAACGGCAGAGAAATTAATAAGACGGGGATGGCGCATGGCTGATCGGTTAAACGCTGAATTGTATGTATTAAATGTTGAAAGGGAAAATATAGATTCTCTTTCAGTTGGAAAAAAGCAGACAATTGAAGAGTGGAAGGCGCTCACGAATCAATTTGACGCAAGTTTTGTATTAGAAGAAGCGAAAGGAAGAAAGCCAGCGGATGTTATTATTGAAGTTGCAAAAAGATTACAAGTAACGCAAATTTTACTTGGGCAATCAGCGAGAACGCGATGGGAAGAAATTCGAAAAGGTTCGATTGTGAATGAAATTATGAGACAGACGAAGCATATTGATATTCATATTGTTGCGGATCAACGAGTTTAAAATAGAGACCATCTGTAGGTCTCTATTTTGCTTTTTGTATGGCAGGGAATCGTAGCATTTTCATTGCATATAAGATTATGAGTAGAAACATAATTGCACCTATGAAGAAAATCCAAAAGTAATTTTGATTAAATAAAAGAAATCCACCTATAAGTGGCCCTGTGCCCATACCAAGATAGCGGATGAAGTTGTACATACCGATAGCAGTTGCGCGTTCTTGTACGAATTCTTCCGTTAATAAAGTAGTGTGAGTTGGCATAGAAAGGCCCATACTAAAACCGTACAATGATGTAACGATAATGATAAATGGGATATTGATGCTATATGTGAAAGAGAATAAAGTGACACATATAATATTGAAGAAACTAGTAATGAATAAAGTTTGCTTTGTTGTGAGGCGTTTTTGCAAAAACTTGTAGCAATAACTTCCTAACATAATAGAAAGGGACATCGGTACAAACATAAGACCAATTTCACTTGCAGTTAAGTGAAATAAATTTGTTAAAATGCTCGGTAAAAAAACGAGGAAGCAAAAGTAAATACAAAATTGAATAAAGCCAATAAGAGTAATAGAAAATCCAGTTTTATTTTTTAAGATAAACCAGTAATTCTTTTTTGATTGCGGTTGCTTACTTACAGTTGGTTTTGTTTCTGGAAGTAGTGAAATGTTTATCATTAATAAGAGAATGCCAAGTATAGATAAAAAGAGAAATACGGATACATGGCCGTTTATACTGCTGAGATAACCACCAATGAGAGGGCCAATCGCAGGTGCAAGAGCAAGTAACATTTGATAAAGGCTCATTGCTTCTCCTCGTTCTTTTCCTTCAAACAAATCACCAATAATCGTTGCTGAAACTACAGGTATAGCCGCTATTCCTATAGCTTGAACAGCTCTAAAAAAGAGAAATAAATAAATGTTTGCCGAAAAAGCACATCCGATTGAACCAATTGTACTAATGACTAAACTAGGGATAAGGACAGATTTTCTCCCTTTTGTATCAATGAAAGGTCCATATACGAGCTGCATAATCGCAAGGACGAATGTGAAAAGGGAAACTGTTACATTTACAAGATAAAGAGAAGTATGAAAAGAACCTTGAATCATGGGCAAGATAGGTGTGTAAATATTTTGAGCGAAGGAACCGAGTAAGGCACTAATACAGACAACATATAAAATGAAATGTAGTTTGGATTTTTTCATTGTGTTAACCTCCTTCTAATTTAGTTTCCTTGGAAACTAAATTTATTTTAACATGTTTTTCTAACTTGTAAATATGAAAAAATAATTTTAAAATGGTATATAGTTAAATTGTTTCTTTGGAAACTTAGGGGGCGAATAGATTGGATTATACAACGAAACAAATGGAAATACTTTCGGACATTCGTACACTTTTGCATAAAAGAGAAGAACATTTGAAAGGACAAAATGAGAAGTTTCTTCGTGAGACAGGTGTAAGTGGTATGTCTTTATCTGAGTTACATGTAATCGAGTGTATCGGGAAAAATGGTCTGATGAATGTAACGGCAATTACGATAGAAATGGGAATGACGAAGGGCGCAATCTCTAAAGTTTGTACAAAGTTGTTCCAAAAGAAATTCGTTGAGAAGATGCAAATGTTAGACAATCAAAAAGAAATTTTCTTCCGTTTAACGGAAAGCGGAAATGAAATATATAAAGCTCATGATAAATTGCATAAACAAGCTGAAGAAAAGTGGCTGTTACTCTTAGATAGATATACGAAAGAAGAACAAGATTTTATTCAAAGGTTTATAAAGGATGTCTCTGATTATTTGGAAATATAATTGGAAGAAAAAATTCCGTTTTCTCAAGTCTTTTAAATATAATTTCTTAAAGAACTCATATATAATAGAAACAGATACTTAACATGGTGAATAATTAAAGAGTCAATATATATAGAGGAGAGAGTAACATGCTTGAAAATACAGGGTTAGTATTAGAAGGCGGCGGTATGCGTGGTGTATATACGGGCGGGATATTAGAATACTTTATGGAACAAGATTTATATTTTCCATATGTAATCGGTGTATCAGCTGGTGCTTGTCATGCAGCGTCGTATCTTTCCAGACAAAGAAATAGAAATAAAACAGTAAATATTGATTATGCATCACATCCGAAATATTTATCGTATAAAAACTTATGGAGAAAACGTCAGCTATTTGATATGGATTTTATTTTTCATGAAATTCCAGAAAAGCATGTGCCGTTTGATTTTGAAACATACTTTAATAGCCCAGAACGTTTCCTTGTAGGAACGACGGATTGTGAAACAGGACAGTCTGTTTATTTTGAAAAAGAAGGAACGAATGATGATGCACTAAATTTATTACAAGCGTCTAGTTCATTGCCTTTCATTGCACCAGTAGTAAATTATCGTGGTAAGCAACTGTTAGATGGCGGGATTTCTGATCCAATTCCAGTTCGTAAAGCACAGGAAGATGGATTTAAAAAATCAGTCGTAATTTTAACAAGAAATCACGGTTACGCAAAGAAAAAATCAAGATTTGGGTGGATTGCTGCGAAAGCTTATAAAAAATATCCGAACCTTGTGAACACGATGCTAAATCGTTATGAAGTGTATAATGAAACACTTCACTATATTGAAAAAGAAGAACAAGCTGGGAATTTATTTGTTATTCGTCCAGAAGTACCGCTTCAAGTAGATCGTATGGAAAAAGATACAGCAAAACTACAAAATTTATATGAGCAAGGCTATGAAGATGCAAAGAGACAGTTTGCAGATTTAAAGGCGTTCTTGCAAAAATAATAATTAGGCTGTGGAGATGGGATTCTCTGCAGTCTTTTTTATTATTGGTTTCGATACCGAATGTTGGTTATACACGTTTTTAGATTGTGGTATAATATGGATAAAAGTATGTAGAGAGGTGATACATATGGAAAATGTATATAAAGGGCTTAGACATACTGGATTTATTATGATGCTTATTTTTGGTGGGGTATTTTTACTGCGCTGGTTCATTCATGATGAAATGCTACTGGATCAGTTTATTGGATTTAGTGTAGGAATGGTAATGATTGTTTCGTCAGTTTTCATTCAAAAGTATAGTAAAGAATTACAGGTAGAAGAGAAATATTAAAAGATTATAAGCTCCTTCATATTTTGGAGGGACCGTTATAGTTTGAATGATTGTTATAAAAGAAAAGTAGAGCATCGAAATCCGATGCTCTACTTTTTTAATGTGGTAAGAATATCAATTGATAAGCAAACAAAATTCCAAATACATATACAAGTGGGTGAACAGCACGGAATTTACCTTTTGCCACTTTCATAAGTGGATATGAAATAAATCCAAGTGCAATACCTGTTGCGATACTTGATGTAAGTGGCATGCTTAAGATTACTAAGAATGCTGGGAATGCTTCATCAAATGCGTCCCAATCGATATGGCGAACTGAACCCATCATAAGACTACCAACGATAATTAGTGATGGTGCAGTAATAGCTGATACACCAGAAACGGCACTTACTAATGGTCCGAAGAATGCTGCTAGAGCGAATAGAACAGCTACTGTAACAGTTGTTAAACCAGTACGACCACCAGCTGCAACACCAGCAGATGATTCAATGTAAGCTGTTGATGGTGTTGTTCCGAACATAGAACCGATTGTTGCTGAGAATGAGTCAGATAGAAGAGCTCGTCCAGCTTTTGGAAGCTTTCCATCTTTCATAAATCCACCTTGTTGAGCAACGCCAAGTAATGTACCTGTTGTATCGAATAATGTAACAAGGAAGAATGAGAATACAACGCCGTATAATCCGTAGTTAATTACATCAGATACAGCAGTAATTGGATTTGAAACGATAATGCCTTCTGGTAATCCAGGCATTGATGTAACACCGTTTGAGAATGATAATTGTCCCGTGAAGAAAGCGATAATACCAGTTAATAGCATACCGATAAATAGTGCGCCATTTACATTTAAAGACATAAGGACAATTGTAATTCCAAGTCCAGCTAATGCGAGTAGTACTGGAGCAGAGTGAAGATCACCAAGTCCAACTAAATTTGCTTCATTTTTTGTAACGATACCTGTTAAACGTAAACCGATAAAGGCGATGAAAAGGCCGATACCAGCAGTAATTGCATGTTTTAAGTTTTCAGGAATTGCTTCCATTAATTTTGTACGGAAAGATGTGAATGATAACAAAATTAAAATCATACCTGCTACGAATACAGCAGAGAATGCAATTGCGAAAGTCATGCCTTCATGAGCTTTTACAACAGAGTAAGAGAAGTAAGCATTTAATCCCATACCTGGTGCAATTGCGATTGGTAAGTTTGTAAAGATCGCCATAAATAATGTTCCGACAACAGCAGCGATAATTGTTGCTGTAAATGCTTGTTCAAATGGAACACCTGCATCCCCAAGGATAACTGGGTTTACGACAATGATATATGCCATTGTTAAGAAGGTAATAATACCTGCCATAATTTCAGTTTTAATAGAAGTTTTATGTTTTGAAAGGTTAAACATATAAACATCCTTTCTGTTTACGAATAATTTTCACAACAGTTATATATAATATTCGTTTTTTATCTATTTTGCAATAGTTTTGCATAAAAAGTTTACAACAATTCATATTTTGTGTCTTAAATTCGAATATTAATCGTAACTTGATGTGTGAATTTCAGTTTTTATTATGCACATTATAAGAAAAAGGAGTTGAAAGAAGCTATGCCACAGCAAAAAAACTTTATAAAAATGCCAGCGCAACATCAAAATAAACAACCTGGTATTGAATCATTAATGAATCCTCTACCACAGTTTGAAGATCCAAATTATAAAGGTAGCGAAAAGTTAAAAGGAAAGAATGTATTAATTACAGGGGGAGATAGTGGAATTGGACGAGCTGTTTCTATCGCTTTTGCGAAAGAGGGAGCAAATATTGCGATTGCTTATTTAGATGAGGAAGAAGATGCTAATGAGACGAAGCAACGTGTAGAACAAGAAGGTGTAAAGTGTGTGTTGTTACCAGGTGATTTAAGTGATGAACAGCATTGTAAAGATATTGTACAAGAGACTGTCCGGCAGCTAGGTAGTTTAAATGTTTTAGTAAATAATGTTGCGCAGCAATATCCGCAGCAAGGATTAGAGTATATTACAGCAGAACAGCTAGAAAAGACTTTTCGTATTAATATTTTTTCTTATTTTCATGTTGCGAAAGCCGCACTTTCTCATTTAAAGCAAGGGGATGTCATTATAAATACAGCGTCTATCGTTGCATACGAAGGAAATGAAACGTTAATTGATTATTCCGCAACGAAAGGGGCAATCGTTGCTTTCACAAGATCACTTTCTCAGTCATTAGTGCAAAAAGGGATTCGTGTAAATGGTGTTGCGCCAGGACCGATTTGGACACCACTTATTCCATCGAGCTTTGATGAGAAAAAAGTATCACAGTTTGGAAGCAATGTTCCGATGCAAAGACCGGGCCAACCATATGAATTAGCACCAGCATACGTATATTTAGCGTCTGATGATTCATCCTATGTTACCGGGCAAATGATACACGTAAATGGGGGCGTTATTGTAAATGGATAGTTTTCATTTATAAGAGCAAAGTAAAGTTAATTCCACTTATTATAGTGGCGCTAGGGGAGGGATATAGATGAAAAAATTATGTTTTGTCATACTATTATTTTTCATCCTACCGGTTAGTGCCTTTGCTAATACAGATCATCTAATATTAGTGAACCTTACGACAAACCAATTATCTTTTTTTGAAAATGGAAATTATACAAAAACATTCCCCGTAACAACTGGAAGAGATCGTACACCTACGCCTGAAGGTAATTTTTGTATTATAACTAAATTTAAAAATAAAGAATATCATCGAAAAAAAATAGCTGGTGGTGCACCGAATAATCCTCTTGGTACGAGATGGCTTGGACTAGATAAAAATGAATATGCGATTCATGGGACAAATCGGGAATGGACGATTGGAAGTAGAGAATCAAATGGCTGTATTCGCATGCATGACAGGGATATACAGTGGTTATATGACCGAGTTCAATTACAGACGAAAGTAATCATTTCTCGGTTTCATACGAGCCCGGAATATGAAGCGAATAAGCTTGGTTATCGTGTTGTGAGCTGGAATGGTCGTAAAGTAGAAGAAGAGCAAATTGGTATGCTTACGTTAGTAGATCGCGCCGATATATATTGGCAAGAACCGAATGGACAGCTAACGAAAGTGAAAATGGTATTGCCAAACGAAAGATATGCAGTGTACTCAAAACGAAAAGATGGAATATATTATATAGGAAACAATTTGTATATTGTCGATGAAATGGGAGGGAAAGTTCGTTATGAACAGATTCCTATTTCGAATTTAAGTAATATATATAAACGGAAATATAATGTTCCATAATAGCTACCGTATTATAGACGGTAGCTTATTTCTACTTCCAGTTTAACTGCAACTATTGTACTTTGCTGAATATAATACAGTACAGATAGGGGGCGGTTACATTATGAAAAGTGAATTTGCGTTTAAAGTTTTCTTAGTAACGACCTGTTTATTTATCGTGTATTTGTATGCGTTTCTCGTCTTTTCGTTTTATGTTCCATATGTTGATTTAATATTGTTCTTCGGATTTATTTGGGCGTTTGTTAAGGCGAGAGAAGGGGAGAAGAGTATATATCGGCGCATTACGTTATGCGGGACAGCCGTTCTCGTTATTTTGTACTTTTTTATTATGCATGATTTTTGGAGGGGGATGTAAAAAAGCATACGATTAGTCGTATGCTTTTTATGTTTAATATTTTGGCTTAAATGTATGACAACAAGTCTCTACACTTGTTGCTACAGAACTTTCTAGCGTTTCGTTCGTTAAAACTGCACTTGTATACGATTCATTTTCGGTTTGACCCGTTTCATCCGCATCTGGCTGAACGATAATCGCACTTGCTTGACAAAAGTTACCTTGTCCCCAAAATGAGCAATTGGAAACAGAGCATCTTACTTCTGGCATAAAACCCCCTCCTTATACATTAGTTTGGAATTTTACGTCCATTTCATGTGTAGAAGGAGTTTCCTTTTCTCGTTATTTTTTCGTTTGTTCAAACCATTCTTTAAACTTTTCTTTTGACTGTTCTCCGCTAATACGGCTTACTTCTTTACCATCTTTAAAATGAATAATTGTCGGTGTTCCTTGGATATTGTATTTATCCCAAGGCTCGTTTAAATTTTCAATATCAATTACTTTCATATCAACATTTAAATCTTTCGCTAAAGGTACAACAATAGGAGAGACCTTTTGGCAATGAACGCAAGAGGTTTGATAGAAGTAAATCGTTTGTTCTTTTTTATCTTCTATATTTTTATTGAGATCTTCAAGAGAAATTTTATTTGAGTAGTAACCTTTTTCATCTGTCGATGCGTTTTTCTTTTCCATTTGAGTTACAGCAAAGATTGCCGCAAATAAGACGATAATAATACCGCCAAATATAAGCATTTTTTTCATTCTTTCATCTCCTTATTTGTTTTTGATGACAATAAAGCTACAAACAGCGATTGTAATAAAGCCGATAAGTGCTAAAAACGGGATTGTCACAAAGCCGAACCAGTTTATGTATTCTCCCGTACATGGTACACGGCCGCAAGCTGCCCCTGCAGCCGAAAATGCTGCGACTTTTTGAATTGCATAGTGATATAAAGAAATACAAGCACCAATACTTGCGATTGGTAAAGAATAATTTGCGATGCGATAGTCTTTTTTTACTACAGCGATACCGAGCCATAAAACGAATGGATACATGAAAATACGTTGATACCAACAAAGGACACAAGGTTCAAATTTCATGATTTCGGAAAAGTATAGACTTCCTAGTGTAGCGATAAAAGAAGCTCCCCACGCGGTAAATAAAGCATATTCTTGCTTTTTTTCTCGTCCCATATTTTATACCTCTCTTATAATAGTTACATACTAAATTATAGTATGAAGTGGTACAGAAAAGAAAGAAAAAATATGTTTATCAATAAAAGTTTTATAAGGGGAAACTTTTATTGATATGAACATTTTAAAAAAGCGCTATTCTCCAGAAGAGAATAGCGCTATAGTTTACATTTGAATTTGCTCTACTTCTTCTATATGTGACTTTTGGGATGCGTGGTCAATATATTGAAATAGGAGCTGCAATTGTTTATCAACTTCTGGCAGTTCTTTACTGTATTGATAAGCGTGTAAAAAATGCTCAATACGCTTAGAAAATAATTGATCGTTCGTTTGAACCATGAGAACGAGTAATTTATCCCAATTACAGCAATACGTGTAATAGAGAGCTTTATCATAATCGTTATATGTTTGCACTGTGTACCCTCCTTACCGAGAGTTATATATAGTGTGTGATAAGTAAGGAGAAATACACTTGAAAGAATTTGTTAAGAAAAAAAGTGAATGAAAAAAAACGAGGTGTTTCCTCGTTTTTTAAGCTTTTGGCATTGGCGTAGGTGTTGGTTTGCCATAGCCTTCTTTGTATTTATTATCGATATAGTTACGAATTTCAAGTGTTGATTTTCCTTTTTGTTTCATCGAAGCAGATTCAACTGCGATTTCTAGGCAATTGACGCAAGTCGTTGCATGGGAATCCCAAACAACTTCACCATTCTTTTTAATTTCACGAATAAAGCAGTTTTTATTATTTTTATGTCCTACACTTTCACCGCAACCGCAGTAACATGGAATCCAATCTAATAGCTCTGCATTTTGTCCAGCGACAGTGTAGATGTCTTTCATTTGTGGATCAAGCTTGTCTAGGAAGGTAGGAAGTGTGTCGATTCCTTTTGTTTTCTCTTGAATGTCAGCTTGCTGAGTGTGCGATGCGTGGTCGTGCTCTTCTTTTTTTGATTCAGAAGATTTTTGGTCATTTGTACCAGTACTTCCGCATCCAGCAAGAATTAAGCTTAGTACTGCAAGTAAAGAAAATACATATTTTTCCATTCGCTTGTCCCCTTTACAAATGTATTAATCAAATTGTATCAGAGATTACGGTGTATCGGTTGAAGATTTTTTCGACTGATTTTTGAAGCGCCATCGCACTGAATGAAATAGAAATAAAATAGGGATATAAGCGTATACAATATATAAACCAGCTTGAGATAGTACTGTGTTTAATGTGTTTATACTTTCACGGTTTGTGAAAAGTAGAGAAATTGAAAATATGATAAAAATAAAAAACGGTAATGTAAATGTAAACGAAATATGAAAGGAACGCTTCATCGTTTGACATGATGACCAAATAGTTAAGCAAAGGTTTGGCAAAATAATTAAAAACCAAATAAAAATAATAATGTATTCAAAGCGTTGAATAAAAGGAACCTTAATAATTTTTAACATTGTTAAAGTAGGCCAAATAGTACGGTTTAATTGTCCTTCGCTATAATACATAAAGGATACGATGGCTAAAATTACATAAATTAAAGTGCTAAAAGCAATTCCTGCATGGGCCCATCTCTTTAAAGATTTTCCTTTTTCAATAAATGGATAGAAGATAAGAATTGTTTCAAAGCCGAGAAACTCTAATGCAGATTGTTTTGCAGATATAAGCATGTCAGTAGGTGAATGTGTAAAAATAGGTAAAATATTATGGAAATGAGCGTATTTCATTGGATAGATTAAAAAGAATACAACGAAAATAGGAAGAATGACTCCCCAAAAGCATATTCCAGTCACAGAACGAAATCCACCTTTTATAATGTAGTAAGTCACTAATAAAAACATAAGGGTAAGTTTCCATAATTTAATGGTAGGAAAAATCCAAACTTGTATGACTTCCATATATGTACGAAGAACAGTAAGGCAGAATAATAAGCAATAAAGAGTGAAAATGACAGAAAATATAGAGCCAATCCATTTCCCGAAAGTTGTTGTATGAATGCTAATTAAATCTCCATCTTTTTCTAACATTTTTAACATACAAAACAGCACAATATGAGTTGCAATTCCCGCAATAATAAGAGAAATCCAGGCATCATAGCCAGCGTCTTTTAAAATTACGCGTTGATATCCTAGAATTCCTATTCCGATTTGAAGAGAATGCAACAAAATAAATGCAAAATATGGAGAGACAGTCTTTGTTTTATTCATTGTATGCATTGCTTATTTCACCTCACTATTCCCCGATTCCAGATTGAACAATGTTAATATCTAAATTTACATCAATATCTATATTTTGATACATATTTCGAATTTGTTTTATATTCCATTTTCTCGTATGACTTCTAATTTCATCACGTATTCCTAAAGGATCAATTTCCTTTTCTTGAAATTGTTTTATTAACCCTTCACAGTCTTTTTCAACATTTCGCTCAATTTGTTTTTTTATATAATTGATATTTCTTTTTTTTCTTAAATCAATCCAAGTAGGAGAGTTTTTAATTAATCCATCTAATTTTAAATTGATTTTTACTTTTGGTATGTCACCAGTTTGATCTATATCATATTTACTTTTCCCAGCTAAATCTTGTATGACAACCATGCCTTTATGTTTATTCTTTTTTATCGCTGCTTCGTAACGTCCATTTTTCGTAGGATTAAGAAGTAATTTTGTTAAAACAGAATGCCTTTTATCTGTATACATGACCACTTTATCGTCTTTTAAGAAAGCAAGTCCTTTGACAACGACGGAATGATTAGCGTCCGTTTTAATATATGGGACATAGGCATCACATACAGAAGAATAGTAATTATATAAAAAAACGTTCAATGAGGTTTGTGGAATGTTCTCATTTCGTATATTTTGCTCAAGTAAATCAACAATGGATAATGAACCATTTTGTTTTCCACGATTTAAAAGCTCTTCAGCTGATCCATCTACAATTGCTAGTTGTACATCACGCCCGATATTTGGATCACGTTGTAAGTTAGTAATAATTTCTCCCATTCCTCGTTCTCCTAGAGTTTTTCCGAATAGGACGACACGCATTTGACCTACAACAACATTGTGAGGAGATTTCGCATTTAATCGTGAAGCAATAGTTTCAAGTGAACGGGCAGATGTTGATTGGGTTTCTGGTTTAGACTTCACACCATGTGTATACTCTGGAAATAAGATAGTTCCTTGGAATCTTTTGTTTTTTGTGATGTCAAATCCAGCGACATGAATAATACGCTGCGTATCCACTATATACGTTTGTGTACAGCCAGTTTGTAGAAAAAAGAAGATCATGATAAGGTGCAATAAGAGTTTTTTCATTCACCATCACCATCACGTTTTTGCTTCGCTTTGCTTGGATTATAGCGCCATTTAGATTTTGGCCTAAGAAAAGAAGGTCTTTGTGCCGTTTGACTAAATGGTAATCTAAGAAAACCTTCTGCTGTACCTAAACCACGAAATGGATATAAAGGTAATAAATAAGGTGATCCAAGTGATTTTAATTTAATTAAATGAGCTAAAATAAATACAAATCCAACAATAAGCCCTAATCCTCCGAATGCGCCAGCTAAAAGAATAAGCGGAAAGCGTAACAAACGGATCGTAGAAGACATCTTTACAGTCGGTGTTGTGAAAGATGCAAGGGCAGATAAAGCAACTGCAATTAATAAAATTGTACTCGTTAAAGCTGCCTCAACGGATGCTTGACCAATTACAATTCCACCAACAATTCCAATCGTTTGCCCAACTTTTGTCGGTAAACGTGCTCCCGCTTCACGAAGCAATTCGATTGTAATTTCTAAGAAGAGTGCTTCTAGAATAGGCGGGAAAGGTACGTTCGCTCTCGAAAAAATAATAGGGCCTAATAAGTCGGCAGGAATCATTTGATAATGATAAGTTAAAGCCGCTGTATAAATAGCGGAGGAAAAAAGAGAAAATATAGCTCCGAAAAAACGAATAACACGAAAGAACGATCCAATCATCCACGGTAAATAATAGTCTTCTGGTGAAATGAAAAAATCTAGTAATGTTGTCGGTCCGGATAAAGCATAGGGGGAGCCATCTGTTAAAATTAAAACTTCCCCACTAATTAATGCAAATATTGCTCGATCTAATCGTTCTGTAGGTAGTAGAACAGGAAAAGGTGAATTGCTATTATCACTAATAAATTGTTCAATCATGGTCGCATCAAATGGGACATCAAAATCAATATTTTCTAGTCTTTGTATTGCGACGTTGATAAATTGTTCATTTGTAACTCCTTCAATATAAGCAACTGCTACCTTCGTTTTTGACATAGATCCAACGATAATTTCTTTGAAAATGAGTTGCTCTGTTACGATATTTCGGCGTAATAAATGTATATTTGTATCAATATTCTCAACGAAACCAACTTTAGGACCGATTACACTATATTCATTTTCTGTATCGTTATATAACCGTTTTCCTAGAACAGTACTCTCTGCACGAATTAAAGCATATTGATCGGGATTCGAATTGCTTTTTAAACGTATTAATATATATCCACCTAATAATTTTTCGCGAATATCATTAATAGAAGGAGAGGTAATGATGTCTTCAATAGAGATAATATTATATAAATCAGAGATATTTTGAATGTGTTCTGCCTTCTTTTTTATAGGAGTTAAAATAAATTGTTTAATAATAAGTGCTTCCACGACAGATTTATAATAAAACAAGCATAATGTTTCATCTTCAAGTACGTTATAAGAGACAAAATCGCTAGATTCTTTCATGGTTTGTATAAATTCTGGAATAGAACAAATTGTTTTTGTGCTAGTATTTTTTGATTTCTTAGATGATAAACCGAACATTTTCTCACCCCTAACATATATCATTTCCTTGTGTTAGTTTTTGGGAAAGACGGGAATTTATACTTGAAAATTGAAAGTTCATAAAGAAAAGGAAGAGTATTGAAAAACTCTTCCTTTTTGGCGTATTAATTTATTTTCTTTTCCTTAATAGACTTTACTAATTTAATCATTTCTGCTCGTATATCTTCTTTTTTTACGTTTAATTTTTCGGCAATTTGTTTCATATCCATTCCGTCTTTTTTCATTTTTAGCACATCATCAAGGGGAGTATTACTTTTTTGAGAGATGATTGTTAATACCGTGAGCTGACGTAATCCGATATTATATTCTTTCATTTTTTGTTTTAGCCCGTCTGGTGTAGATTTTTGCATATTTGCTAATTCTTGCAGTAGCGCCTTTTTCGTTTCTTTATTCATATGATGCTTTTTCAACTTACTTGGATCTATCCCGAAATGCTCAGCTGTTTTCTCCCAAGATTTATTTTGCTTATAGTAAGCTAAAACGTCCTTAATTTCTTTTTTACTCATTCTTGCAATGTGGGCAGCTTTCCAAATTTCATGTTTGTTATAACCGAGTTTTTCGAGCGATTGCATTTCTTCTTCTGAAATTGGTTTATGATGATGCAATGTTACTTCTTTTGGCGTAGCAGCGAAAGTGGGGAAGACGGTTGTACCGAATAATAATGCTGCCATAGTCATACTTACTGCGATTTTTTTGTACATATAAACTCCTCCTAGATAGATGATGTGGAAAACTGTACACATATCATTTCCATAAAATGTGAAATACTTGTGAACAAATCAAGTTTTTTTATTCACAGTATGAAATGAAGTTTTTGGGAGTTTTCCAACATAAAACATTGATTAATAGTAAAAAACTAAGGTATAATCGAAATTGAAAATCAATATCAATAATAAACGTATACATATAGATAAAAATAAGGGAGAGAAAAATATGACTACATATACTTCCATCGCAAATGTGATTAAAGAAAGACGTTCTGTTCGTACATTTACAGATAAAGCAGTAGACAAAGAGTTGTTAATTGAACTATTAAACGACGCAACGTGGGCACCGAATCATAAACATCGTGAACCATGGAATTGTAAATTATACATTGGAGACGGCCGTCAGAAATTAGTAGATGCAGTATTAAACTCTTTCACAGAAGAAGAAAGAGCGAAACGAGGTAAAATTTTATCTGATCGTTTCTTAAGCACGCCAGCACAAATTGTTGTATATATAAATGAAGACCCACGTCAAATTCAACGTGACGAAGATTACGCTGCAACATGTGCATTTATGCAAAACTTCCAACTTCTTGCTTGGGAACGTGGATTAGGTTGTGTTTGGAAATCAGGTGGATTAAACTACAATCCATTATTTATAGAAGGACTTGGTTTAACAAGAGGTCAACGCATCGTTGGAATTCTTCACCTTGGCTATTTCGATAAAGCGCCAGAAGGAAAAGCTCGTACACCGATTACGGAGAAGATGGAGATTATTGAAGGTTAATAGATGAGACATTCTCGTTTTTACGGGGGTGTCTTTTTATTATGCAATCAATCCTCATGAAAGCTTGTTCTCAATCATACACTTTCTTAAGGGAAAGTGTAAGGAGGGAAAATAATGAGAGCAAGTGACGATAAAGCACTGCAATATGCGATTGCGGAAATTACGGAAATTGCGACTGGATTTGGGCTTGATTTTTATCCGATGCGTTATGAAATATGTCCAGCGGAAATTATTTATACATTTGGTGCATATGGGATGCCGACGCGGTTTTCACATTGGAGTTTTGGGAAACAGTTTTTCAGAATGAAATTACAATACGATTTAGGTCTTAGTAAAATATACGAACTCGTTATTAACTCTGATCCATGTTATGCCTTTTTATTAGATACGAACTCGTTAATTCAAAATAAATTAATCGTAGCGCACGTGTTAGCGCACTGTGATTTCTTTAAAAATAATATTCGTTTTTCAAATACGAAGCGAGATATGGTAGAAAGTATGTCAGCGACAGCTGAACGGGTGAAAGCGTATGAGCATAAGTACGGAAAAGAAGAGGTAGAAACATTTTTAGATGCCGTACTTGCCATTCAAGAGCATATTGATCCGTCGCTCATGCGTCCAAAACTTGCATGGAGTATTGATGATTTAGAAGAGGAAGAAGTAGAAAAGAAAAAGGTATCGCAATACGATGACTTATGGAATTTAGATAATCGAAATAAAAAGCGGGAACGCTCCAATGTGCGTAAAAAGAAGAAAATCCCACCACAACCGGAGAAAGACTTACTCCTCTTTATTGAAGAATATAGCCGTGAGCTAGAAGATTGGCAGCGAGATATATTAACGATGATGCGTGAAGAAATGTTATATTTCTGGCCACAGCTTGAAACGAAGATCATGAACGAAGGCTGGGCATCATACTGGCATCAACGCATACTTCGCGAAATGGACTTAACATCTGATGAAGCAATTGAATTTGCGAAATTAAATGCGGGCGTCGTTCAGCCATCCAAAACAAGCATTAATCCATACTACCTCGGTATTAAAATGTTTGAAGATATTGAGGAGCGCTACAACAACCCGACAGAAGAAATGAAAAGACGAGGTGTCAAACCAGGATCTGGTCGTGACAAAATCTTTGAAGTACGCGAAATCGAATGGGACGTATCGTTTTTAAGAAACTACTTAAATAAAGATCTCGTAATGAGAGAAGATATGTACTTATTCCAGCGTCAAGGAAAAGAATATAAAGTAATAGATAAAGAGTGGGAGCATGTACGTGATCAGCTCGTAAATATGCGGACAAATGGTGGTTTCCCGTACTTAGTAGTAGAAGACGGGGACTACTTAAAGAATGGAGAATTGTACATTAAACATAGTTACGAAGGAATTGAGCTCGATTTAAAATACTTAGAAAAGGTATTGCCATATCTTCATCAGCTATGGGGAAGAACGGTGCATATGGAGTCGATCGTAGAGAGTAAGGGTGTTGTGTTTTCTTATGATGGGAAGATGGTGCATCGGAAGTATGTGTGAGGGGAAGAACGGACATAGGATGCTATGTTCGTTCTTTTTTTATTTGGAACAAAGTCAAATATGCTATTCTTGAAAAAAGGGAGTTACATAGAGAAATGGAGCGATTCAAATGAGCAAAATAGGGGTATGCAAGGTGGATATTACGCCGCCTGTTGGCATTGATTTTGTTGGATACCATAGAGAGACAGGAATAAATAATGTTGAAGAACGTATTTATGGGACGGTTTTTGTATTTGAAAAAGATGAAATGAAAACTGTGTTTATAAGTATTGATAATATTGGAATGTTAGTAGAAGATACGAATATGATTCGTGAGCGAGTAGCAAGTAGGCTTCATGTTCCATTTGAGCGAATAACAGTTGTTTATACACATACACATTCTGGTCCGGAAACTGTTGGTGAACAACCTTTAGTAAGGTCGTATAAAACGATTTTAGTAAATAATGTGGTGCAAGGTGCTGTTACTGCGAATAACAACTTGAAGCGATGTGAAGTTGGCTGGGGTGTTACGACAGGTGATATTGGGGTCAACCGAAGAGAGAGAACATCTGATGGAAGAGCGAAGATGGGAACAAATATAGAGGGCGTTGTAGATAAAAGAATTGGGATGTTAGCAATAAGAAATGCTGAAACGAAGGAGCTATCTGGTATTGTAGTATTTTGTACTGCGCATCCGAATGTTTTAAAAGGTGATAGCGATGTATTATCAGCGGATTATCCTGGAATGATGAGGGAGGTTCTTGAGAGGATCGTAAACTGTCCTGTTATGATTGTGCAAGGAGCTGCTGGTAATGTAAATGCGAAATATCGCGGTTCAAGGGAAGCATTAAAGAAAATGGCTTACACACTTAGTGGACATGTATTAACGATGTTGCCAACAGTTACATACAGCCCAATTGTAAATTTAAGAACAGTTTCGAGTACGGTGCAAATGAAACTGCAGGATATCCCTGAAATTGATGAGATACGAAGCATGGCTTGGTTAGCTGAGAAGCAGTGGGGCGTGAATACGGATGAATGGCTTACTATCGTTTTAGAGAAATATAAGCAAGGTATTCGGCATTTAACTATTGACTTAGAAGTGCAACTGTTTCAAGTGAATGATGGTATGTTCTCAGGTATACCAATGGAACCTTTTTCGGAAACGGCATTAGAAGTGAAAGAGAATCTTCAAAATGAATTGGCTTTCTTTGGTGGATATATGAACGGATATATTGGTTACTTGCCGACAAAGGAAGAAATTTCATATGGTGGTTATGAAGTGGAATTAAGTCCTGTTGTGTATGGGCCGGTTACAAATTTATTGATGCCACCGGAGGAAAATACAGCAGATGTAATCGTACAGAAAGCTATAGAACTATACGTAAGGGAACTTGGAGATATCTAAGTTCTTTTTTATTTGTTTCAAATTTGTGAAAGAAAAACATATATATTGAAAATGCTCTTTGTATATCTTATTATATACCCATACAGGTATATGTTTGTGTGGGGTTTGAGAAAATTAAATACTATGGAGGTTTAAAATATGTCCAGAAAAATAGTTGTAGTAGGCGGAGTTGCCGGCGGCGCATCAGTAGCTGCAAGGCTTCGTCGATTAAGTGAAGAAGATGAAATTATTATGGTGGAGCGCGGTGAATATATTTCCTTTGCAAACTGTGGATTGCCATATTATATTGGCGGTGTCATTACAGAAAGACAAAAATTATTAGTACAAACTGTTGAAAGAATGTCGAAGCGTTTTAATTTAGATATACGTGTATTGAGTGAAGTAGTAAAGATTAATAAAGAAGAGAAAACAATTACGATAAAGAATGTAACGACAAATGAAACATATAGCGAGGAATATGATATTTTAATTCTTTCACCAGGGGCGAAACCAATTGTTCCACCTATTCCGGGCATTGAAGAAGCGAAGGCGTTGTTTACATTACGGAATGTACCTGATACAGATCGTATTAAAGCGTACATTGATGAGAGGAAACCACGTCACGCGACGGTGATTGGTGGCGGATTTATTGGAGTGGAAATGGTTGAAAACTTAAGAGAACGAGGAATTGATGTTACTCTTGTAGAGATGGCAAATCAAGTGATGCCACCAATCGATTATGAAATGGCGGCATATGTGCATGAGCATATGAAAAATCACGATGTTGAGTTTGTTTTTGAAGATGGTGTAGATGCATTAGAAGAGAGCGGGAATGTTGTACGTTTAAAAAGTGGCTCAGTTATAGAGACAGATATGATTATTTTAGCAATTGGTGTACAACCAGAGAGTAGTTTAGCAAAGGATGCAGGGTTAGCACTAGGAGTTAGAGGAACGATAAAAGTAAATGAGAAATTTCAAACGTCTGACCCACATATATATGCAATTGGTGATGCGATTGAAGTGAAAGATTTTGTTACTGAAACAGAAACGATGATTCCTTTAGCGTGGCCAGCTAATCGTCAAGGTCGTATGTTAGCAGATATTATTCATGGTCATACGGATTCTTTATATAAAGGTACGCTCGGAACTTCTGTAGCTAAAGTTTTTGCTCTAACAGTTGCTTCGACTGGAGTAAATGAGAAAATATTAAAACGATTAAATATACCCTATGAGGTAGTACATGTACAGGCAAATTCTCATGCGGGATACTACCCGAATGCTACGCCAGTGCTAATAAAATTAATTTTTAATAAAGATAGTGGAAAAATTTATGGAGCACAGGCGTTAGGACGTGACGGTGTAGATAAGCGTATGGATATTATCGCAACGGCAATAAAAGCAAATTTAACTGTACTTGATTTGCCAGATTTAGAATTATCATATGCCCCGCCATATTCTTCTGCAAAAGACCCAGTAAACATGGTAGGGTATGCGGCAAGTAATATAGTAGATGGTTTTGTGGACACAGTACAATGGCATGAAATAGATCGTATTGTTGAAAATGGTGGATATCTTATTGATGTTCGAGAGCCTAATGAACTCAAACAAGGAATGATTAAAGGCTCTATTAATATTCCGTTAGATGAATTACGTGATCGTTTGGATGAAGTGCCAGTGGATAAAGATATATATATTACGTGTCAACTCGGTATGAGAGGATATGTTGCAGCGCGCATGTTAATGGAAAAAGGATATAAGGTAAAGAATGTAGATGGTGGTTTTAAATTGTATGGAACAGTATTACCAGAACGTATTGTATATTGATATTTTTTCATCTTCCACTTCAAAATTTGGTGGGAGATGAAAGCCTATAGATTAAGGTTTCGCTTTTTGTTTTGCAAATATATGAGGTGAAAATTAAAAATAGGGGTTTACAAAATACCCTATAGGGTATAATATATTGTCATAGGTTATAAATAGTGACATAATGGTAATGAGGTGATTATACAATGGAATATAATCAAGACATGAAAAATAGATTAAAGCGTATTGAAGGGCAAGTTCGTGGTGTGCTTCGTATGATGGAAGAAGGAAAAGATTGCCGAGAGGTTATTACACAGTTAACGGCGTCTCGTTCTGCACTTGATCGTACAATTGGACTTGTTGTTGGAACAAATTTAGAGCAATGTTTACGTGAACAGTTTGAAAGTGGTAATGGTTCAAATGAAGAATTAATTAAAGAAGCTGTTCAATTACTTGTAAAAAGCCGATAATCTGTCAAACGTAAGTGTTGACAGATTTTCAAAAACATTTTATTATACCCCTACAGGTATATGTATATAAGTTGTGGAGGAATCGACTATGAGTATAAAAGTGAATATGAGTTTAGATTGCAAAGGTTTGGCTTGTCCGATGCCGATTGTGAAAACGAAGAAGGCGATAGAAGGATTAGCATCAGGACAAGTGATTGAAATTAAGGCAACAGATAAAGGATCTACAGTAGATATACAAAGCTGGGCAAATAAAGTAGGGCATCAATATATCGGGACGAAACAAGAGGGCGATGTTTTGATGCATTACATTAGGAAAGCACATGAGCATGAAGTGAACGAAGTAGCAAAGTATCCTCATACGATTACGAATACGGAGTTGGAAGAGATATTATTAAGCGATGAAGAGTGTATTGTATTAGATGTTCGAGAAGCAGCGGAATTCGCTTTTGGTCATATTCCATCGGCCATTTCGGTGCCGTTAGGAGAGTTAGACAGTGCAGTTTTAGATCAGACGAAGCAAATTTATGTTGTTTGCCGAACTGGTAACCGTAGTGATGTAGCTTGCCATATGTTGAAAGAGAAAGGTTATGCAAATGTGAAAAATGTCATTCCAGGTATGTTAGAGTGGCAAGGGAATATAAAGAATTAAATTTTTTTTAAATGTAAATATACCATAGGGGGTAAAAAGATGAGTGTTAAATCATTACAAGCAAAAGATGTTGCAGAGAAAGTTTTATTCGGAGAGTTGTTTATTTTAGATGTTCGTAATGAGACGGATTATGAAGATTGGAAAATTGAAGGGAAACAAATCTCATCTATAAATAAACCGTATTTTGATTTGTTAGATGGTGTAGATCATATTGTAAGTGAATTACCTAAAGATAAAGATGTTTTAGTAGTATGCGCAAAAGAAGGGTCTTCTATATTTGTGGCAGAGCAATTAACAGAGGCTGGATTAGAAAATATTTATTATTTAGCTGGTGGTATGAAGGCATGGAGTGAATATGTAAAGCCTGTAAAAGTTGGAGATTTAAAAAATGGCGGAAGTATGTATCAGTTTAACCGTCTTGGAAAAGGCTGTTTATCTTATATGGTCGTTTCAAACGGTGAAGCAGCAGTTATTGATGCAGTAAGAACAGTTGAAGCGTATGAACAATTTGCGAAAGAGCATGCTGTTACGATTACGAATGTAATGGATACACATTTACATGCAGACCATATTTCTGGAGGACATAAGTTAGCGGAAAAAGTAGGTGGTACGTATTGGTTACCGCCAAAAGATGCGGAGGAAGTTGTTTTCTCATACGAACCGCTTGTTGAAGGATCTGTTATTACGGTGGGGGGTACTAAAATTGAAATTGATGCATTATACTCACCGGGGCATACGATTGGAAGTACATCATTTATTGTAGATGATTCCTATTTATTATCAGGCGATATTTTATTTGTAGATTCCATCGGGCGTCCAGATCTTGCTGGGAAGGCTGAAGATTGGGTAAGTGATTTACGTAATACTTTATATAGCCGATATAAAGAGCTATCTCAAAATTTAGTTGTGTTACCAGCTCATTATTCAAAAGTAAGTGAAATGAACGAAAGTGGTATTGTTAGCGCAAAATTAAAAGATTTGTTTGCGAATAATGCAGGGTTAAATATTGAGGATGAGGTAGAGTTCCGTAAAACTGTAACAGAAAACTTACCACCTCAGCCAAATGCATATGAAGAAATCCGTCAAACCAATATGGGTAAAATTCACCCAAGTGTGGATAAAGAGCGTGAAATGGAGATTGGTCCAAATCGTTGTGCAGTGCACGAATAATGAAATAAATAAAAAATGGAGGAATAGATGATGAATGTAAAACAAGTATTAGATGCGACAGGTTTAGCGTGTCCAATGCCGATTGTAAGAACGAAGAAAGCGATGGATACTTTACAAACGGGAGAAGTGTTAGAAGTACATGTAACGGATAAAGGGTCTATTAAGGATATTCCAGCATGGGCAAATAAAAGTGGTCATGACATTGTAAAGCATGTAGAAGAAGATGATGTGCTGAAGTTTTGGATTAAGAAGGCGTAGTAGTTTTATAAATATAGAGAGGTTGGTTATATGAATACAATACTAAGTACGCTTTTCATTGTATTTGCTGTAGTAGTTGTTATGTCGCGTTTTTTACCAGTTAAAGGTGTTCAAAATATAAGTGGAAAACAATTAAAGAATATAGCGGGAAAAAAGGGGAAACAACTTATCGATGTTCGTACAGTAAGTGAATATAGAGGAAATCATATGAAAGGATTTCAAAATATCCCTTTAAATGAGTTAGCTAGTAGAGCAAGTCAGTTAGATAAAAATAAGGAAGTAATCGTTATTTGTCAGAGCGGGATGAGAAGTAAGCAAGCAGCAAAAGTATTAAAAAAATTAGGATTTCAGCACGTTATCAATGTTTCAGGCGGAATGAATGGTTTGTGAGGAGGAAATGTAAAATGAAAGAAATGACAGCAAAAGAATTAGAAGAAAAATTGTTGCGTAAAGAAGCAGTAAATATCGTAGACGTACGTGAAGTAGAAGAAGTAGCTGAAGGGAAAATTCCAGAAGCGTGTAACATTCCACTAGGGCTGTTAGAATTTCGTATGCATGAGTTGGATAAAAAGAAAGAATATATTATCGTTTGTCGCTCTGGCGGCAGAAGTGCAAGAGCAGTTCAGTTTTTAGAAAGTTACGGTTTTCGAGTGATTAATATGGTAGGTGGTATGTTAGCGTGGGAAGGTAAAGTAGAATAGGGCGAAATGCTTTTTTTATAAAAATTAGAATACCCCTATAGGTAATCGGAGGGAGAACAACATGGAACAACAAAAGAAAACAACAATCGTTTTATTTAGCGGAGATTATGATAAAGCGATGGCTGCTTATATTATTGCAAATGGTGCAGCTGCTTATGATCAAGAGGTAACTATTTTTCATACTTTCTGGGGATTAAATGCTTTAAGGAAAGATGAACATGTAAAGGTAAAGAAAACTTTCATAGAAAAAGTATTTGGAAAGATGATGCCACGTGGTGCTGACAAGATGGGATTATCGAAAATGAATTTTGTCGGTATGGGCCCAAAGATGATCAAAGGTATTATGAAAAAACATAATGCGATGCCGTTACCAGATTTAATTGATTTGGCGAAAGAACAGGGGATTAAACTTGTAGCTTGTCAAATGACAGTAGATTTATTAGGGTTAAAAGAGGAAGAGATTATGGAAGGGGTAGAGTTTGCAGGAGTAGGAGCTTATTTAGCAGATGCTTCGGATGGGAATGTGAACTTATTCATTTAATTCATCTTCTTTCTAGAAGGGAGGGGATGTAAGATGAGCTTAGTCGTATTACTTTTTATAATTGGGTTTATAGGATCGTTTATATCAGGAATGGTTGGAATTGGCGGTGCGATTATTAATTATCCGATGATCTTATACATTCCGGTATTGCTAGGATTTACTGGCTATACTGCACATGAAGTGAGTGGTATTACAGCGGTGCAAGTATTCTTTGCAACTTTTGCAGGGGCATGGGCTTATCGGAAAAGTAATGATATGGATAAAACGCTCGTTGTGTATATGGGAGCTAGTATATTAATAGGAAGTTTTATAGGTAGTTTTGGTGCTAATGCATTAGAGGAACATACGGTCAATGTTGTTTATGCAGCGTTAGCAACAATTGCTGCTATTATGATGTTCGTACCGAACCGAAATAATGGTGATGAACTGAAATATAATAAATGGTTAGCAAGCTTGTTAGCGTTTAGTGTAGGCGGAGCATCAGGTATTATAGGTGCTGGAGGTTCGTTCCTTTTAGTTCCGATTATGCTAGTCATTTTAAAACTGCCAATACGTACAACGATAGCAACCTCTATCGCTATTACGTTCATTTCCTCAGTAGGGATTACGACTGGAAAAGTGATAACTGGGCAAGTAGTTGTAATGCCAGCTCTTATTATTGCGATTGCAAGCATCTTTGCTGCGCCGCTTGGAGCGCGAGTTGGGAAAAAGATCAATCAAAAAGCACTGCAATATATGTTATCGATTTTGATTGTAGGAACTGCTGTTAAGATGTGGATTGATATGATATCGAAATAAAAGGATGGCGCTGCTTGCAGCCCATCCTTTTATTTATGCCCAAATCACTTTCATTAAGTTCTTATATTCGTCATTTGCTAATCTATATAGCGCTAGAGTATGTTCAAAGACAAGCGCTGGATTAAAGTTTGGTTCTGAGAATGCAAGAGATGTTGAAATATCAATTGCATTTTGCTTGTTTAATGTGAATTTTGCAAATCGATAAGATGTGTTTAATTCATTAATAACGTGCAAAATATCATTTGTTGCTGTTGCATCGGGTACGTGAGCAACATTGAAGCAGTATATATCCACAGTAGGATCTTCATTTTGGAAAGCAGCGAGAAGTTGAATTTTTGCGCCAGCTTCTGTTTCTAATCCTACTGAAAAATGAACAGAACCATTATTTTCATCTATATTTTCTTCCATGTATATATCGTTTGACTTTAAGTAGTCTCTAAAATCTGAGATGTTATGTTTTACTGCAGCTTTCATATGTATGAACCCCCTGATAATTGGAATAGATTGCTACTATTTATTATAATTTAAAAATATTAAAAAAGATAGTTAGAAAGTTCTGATTTTTGATTGTGACGGAATAAAAAGAAGCAGTACTCTACCTCCATAGAGAACTGCTTCTTTATTATTCATTGTCGTTAGACGATGTTTCTGTATCTTCATTGCTATTTTTATTTTTCACTTCATTGTTACTTGATTCGCGTTCACTTGAATTTTCAGACTTAGATTCTTTTGTTTTCTCTGTACTTGTTTTTTTCGAATCAGAGTCTGTTTTTGTATATGCAGGTAATCCAAGGTGCGTACGAAGATCGTTTGTAACTTTTGCTAATTCTTTTTTATCTGGATTGTAGTAATACGTTCGGCCGCCACCAGCAGATTTGCTACAAGTATCATCACCTTTTGCCATGTAGCAGTCTTCACCTTGAATTTGTAATTTTTCAATTTCTGAATCCGATCCGTACTTATAGAATGAAAGCATATCATCGAATGTTAAGTTTGTAACGAATTGTCCGTTAATATCATCAATGATGTTACCAACTTTTGTTACAGATCCAACGCTTGTTAGTTTCTTTAAAATTGCTTCAATAACGAGCTGTTGACGTTGCCCACGCATTGCATCACTATCGATGTGGCGTGTTCTAGCAAGAGCAAGAGCTTCTTCACTATTTAGCTTTTGAACACCTTTCTTCAGGTGAATTGCATCAGCATTATCATTACTATCTTGTTCCGTAAATTCAACGGGTACATCAACTTCAATGCCGCCTAAATCGTCGACAATTTTCATAAATGATTTGAAGTTAAACTTTACAAAGTAATCAACAGGAACATTTAGTAATTTTTCAACTGCATCAATACTTGCTTGTGGTCCACCATCTTTTCCGTTTTTAGTAGAACCGTATGCATGAGCGTGTGTAATTTTATCTTTTTTCTTTTCCACTGGAATATACGTATATGTATCTCGTGGAATACTTAATAGTTTTACAGTTTTGCTATCTTTATTAAACGTTGCAAGTAATAGTGCATCCGTTCTTATAGCTTCACCATATTCTTTTCCTCGGACATCGCTTTCATCGACACCCATTACTAAGACAGAGACATTGTTTGTAATAGGTTTTACAACTTTATCACGTAAATCAGATTTATCACCGCGTGCTAAATCGTGTGCGGCATTTCGAACAGCAGAAGATGCTTTATTTACTAAAAACCAAGTATAACCGCCACCTACTATTAAAAAGAATAGAATAACGCTTATAATAATTTTTATTTTTTTCTTACTTTTTTTCGGTTTACTGCGTGTATTTTCTTGCAAAGATGGGTTTTGCTCCATTTCCTGTACTCCTTCATTTGGATTGAAATACGACACTCATATCCACTTATTATAATGAAATTTGACGAAAAAAAACATTACAAAACATTTACATTTCGTAAAAATTCAATATATTTATAAAAAGTCAGATATTCTATATTATATTTTTTAGATGTAAAATAAGTATAAGTTGTTTTAGTAGAAATGAAAATATGTATTGTGAGAAAGTGATAGAGAAGTAAGATTTGTTGAAATATAGCCAAGAAGAAGCGAGTAGGTTTACTTGTTTCTTCCATATAATAAAGAAGAATTTGACGGATAAAGGAGAGGGCGTAATGAATCATACATCATTCCGAGCAATTGTTGTGAACGAAACAGAAAGTAAGCAGTTTGTAAGAAACGTTGTAGCGAGAGAAGTAAGTAGTTTACCTGAAGGGGACGTATTCATACAGGTTCATTATTCTTCACTAAATTATAAAGACGCTCTTTCAGCCACTGGTAATAAAGGTGTTACGAGAACATATCCTCATACGCCAGGAATTGATGCAGCAGGAGTGGTTGTGAGTAGTGAAGATGCTACCATTAAGGTAGGAGATCAAGTCATTGTAACGGGATATGATTTAGGGATGAATACTTCTGGTGGTTTCGGAGAATATATTCGCGTGCCGGCATCTTGGATTGTCCCTTTACAGCCCTTTCCGAACGGGAAAGCCCATCGCCTTTAGGTATGGGATGAAAGTGAGGTTGGATACGGAGTACCACTAAAAATCGCTAAGTTTGTGGTACTTTAAGTATCCAAAATATTGGTATCTTTTGTGGTGTAGTTTAAAAGTAAAACTGATACAATGTGAATATGATAAATGATTATAGAAGAACCAAAACAACTGTGTCATTAATTAACTACCATTTTGTGTTTTGCCCGCGATACAGAAGAAAGATTTTTCTTAACACAAAAGTAGAAGAACGTTTCAAAGAGTTGGTTCAAGAAATATGCGGAGAAATGGATGTTGCTATTGTCGCAATGGAATGCGACAAAGACCACGTTCACTTGTTCTTAAATATACTACCAACACTTAGTCCTGCTGACACAATGGCGAAAATTAAAGGAGTGACATCGAAGCGTTTGAGAGGAGAGTTTCCTCATCTTCAACACTTGCCAAGTCTATGGACACGTTCCTATTTTGTTTCTACTGCTGGAAATGTATCGACTGAGACAATTAAACAGTATGTTGAAAATCAAAAGACGAGGGGGTGAAAATTGTGTCACAAACAATCACAGTCAAAGTTAAATTGCTTCCAACAAAAGAACAAATTCAGTTATTGGAACAAAGTAGCTATGAGTATATCAAAGTCATTAATACACTTGTATCTGAAATGGCTGAAGCGAAGAAGAGCACTAAGAAAAGTACAAAAGATGTTGAAGCTAATCTTCCAAGCGCAGTGAAGAACCAAGCAATTAAAGACGCTAAAAGTGTGTTTTCTACCAAGGTGAAAAAAAGTAAATACAAAGTTATTCCGATTCTAAAGAGACCTGTTTGTGTATGGAACAATCAAAACTATTCGTTTGACTTCACGCACATTTCAGTTCCACTCATGGTAAATGGAAAATCAACTCGCTTAAAGGTTCGTGCTTTATTAACTGATAAATATAATCGCAATTTTAATTTGTTAACACACAAGTTAGGTACACTTCGTATCACGAAGAAATCTAATAAGTGGATTGCTCAAATATCTGTCACGATTCCTACAAATGAAAAAACAGGAACGAAGATTTTAGGGGTAGATTTAGGTCTTAAAGTCCCTGCGGTAGCCATCACAGACGATGATAAAGTTCGTTTCTTCGGCAATGGTAGACAAAACAAATATATGAAACGTAAGTTTCGTAGTGTTCGTAAGAAGTTAGGTGAAAATAAGAAATTAAATGCCATTCGACAACTTGATGATAAAGAACAAAGATGGATGCAAGACCAAGACCACAAAGTAAGTCGTGAAATCATTGACTTTGCAACCGATAATAACATTTCTGTTATTCGTTTAGAACAACTAACGAATATTAGACAGACGGCAAGAACAAGCCGTAAAAACGAGAAAAATCTACACACTTGGTCATTCTATCGTTTAGCACAATTCATTGAATACAAAGCGAATTTAGTTGGTATTAAGGTAGAATATGTGAACCCTGCTTATACAAGTCAAACATGTCCGAAATGTTCTGAAAAGAACAAAGCACCAGACAGAAAATACAAGTGCCGATGTGGATTTGAGAAACATCGTGATATTGTTGGGGCGATGAATATTCGCTACGCAACTGTGATTGATGGTAACAGTCAATCAGCCTAAGATGCTATACGCACTGTCTTAGGAGGGGCAATGAGATGCCCTCATCTTGAAGTCTGTTCAAAACAGAAATGGACTGCGAACGTTTAGTCATTCAAGAATCCCACCCGTCAATCCGTAAGGATTAGGGCTTGCGACTTTAGTCGTGGGAGTCTCAACAGAGGGAATGTCATTAAAGGAAAGTATGATGTACGGGACGGCAGGTTTTACAGCCGCTCTATCAGTATATAAGCTTATTAGAGCAGGAGTAACGCCTAGTATGGGCGATGTTTTAGTAACGGGTGCTACAGGCGGTGTAGGAAGTGTAGCTGTTAGTATTTTAAGTAAGTTAGGGTTTAGCGTAGTAGGAGCGACAGGAAAAATGGAAGAGGAACAGATGCTACTACGTCTAGGAGCGAAAAAAGTGATGCATCGCGCGGAATTGAATGATGAATCCGGAAGACCAATGTTAAAAGGAATATACGCCGGGGTTATCGATACTGTAGGTGGACATATGTTAGAAACAGCTTTAAAAACGGTAAAGTATGGCGGGTGCGTAACGACATGCGGTAATGTGGCAGGCCAGCAATTACAAACAACGGTATATCCGTTTATTTTGCGAGGTATCAGTCTGTTAGGGATAGATTCAGTGCAATGCCCAGTGGATGTGAGAAGAGATGTGTGGACGCTCCTAGCCAATGAATGGGGAAATAAAGAGTTACTATTTTATACAGAAGAATGTGCATTAGAAGAATTAGATGAGAAGTTTACACTTATATTGCAAGGAAAGTTAAAAGGAAGAACGGTTGTAAATATGAAATGAAAAAAGAGACGCTCACGTTAGCGTCTCTTTCTTATTATAATGATTGTTTTAAATTGACTTTACCTTGTTCACCTAAAACACCATCAGCGATATTTACAGCGTGATCACCGATACGCTCTAAGTTACTTACCATATCAACGAAGATGATACTTGCATCACCTGAACAGCTACGTTCGTTCAGACGTAATACGTGACGTTTACGAAGAACACGTTCCATTTGATCGATTTTACGTTCTTTTGCAATAACAGTTTGAGCTAGTTCAGTATCGAAGTTTGTTAAAGCTTCAACTGCGTCTTGTAATGTTGAAATTGTTAACTCAAGCATTTCATTTAGTTCAGCTAATGCTTCGCCTGATAGAGAAACACGATTTGAAATTTGGAAATCTACAAGTTCTACAAGATTTTCTACATGATCACCGACACGTTCAATATCTCCAACAACACCTGCTAGAACTGAATGCTTCTCAGAGTCTGTCGGTGAAAGTGGTTTTTCTGATAGTAAAACTAAATACTCGGTAATTTTTTTATCTAAATTGTTAATAGCTCCTTCTAATTGAGTAGCCATGTTCGCGTGTTTTTTGTCTTGTGTATTTAAAAATTGATTTGCTTCTTTTAATCCATGTAATGAAAACTCAGCCATACGAATAATCTCTTTTTGAGCTTCTGTTAAAGCGATAGCTGGAGATTGTTCAATAAAGATTGGATTTAAATGTTGCGGTTTGAAATCAATAGCAGCATCTTCACCACGAATAATTTTCGTTACAATCCATGCTAATACAGCGATGAATGGGAACTGAATAATTGTATTCGTTACGTTAAATGTTCCGTGTGCGAATGCAATTGTCATTTCTGGATTTAAGTTTAATGACGTTTGGAAATATTGGATTAAGCTTGTAAATGGTACTAATAAAATTGTAAAGATGATTGTACCGATAATATTAAAGATAACGTGAACCAATGCTGCACGTCTTGCAGCAATTGAAGTACCGATTGCTGCTAATACTGCTGTAATTGTTGTACCGATATTATCACCGAATAATACAGGAAGGGCAGCTTGTAAATCGATTGCACCTTGACCGAATAGTTCTTGTAAAATACCGATTGTTGCACTTGAACTTTGTACAATTAAAGTGAAGACTGTACCAACAACAATACCTAGAATTGGATTGTCACTCATGCTAACCGTTAATTCTTGGAATGATTCTAAAGAACGAAGAGGCTTCATACCTGCGCTCATTAATTCTAAACCGAAGAATAACATACCAAAACCGAATACAACTTGACCTATAGAATGTACTTTTTTATTTTTAAAGAAGAATAGTAAGATTGCTCCAACTGCCATAACTGGAAGTGCGTATTCTCCGATTTTAATTCCGATAATAAATGCAGTAACTGTCGTACCGATGTTCGCACCCATAATAACACCAATTGCTTGTCTTAATGTCATAAATCCGGCACTTACAAGACCGACTGTTAAAGCGGTTGTTCCTGAACTTGATTGGATTAATACAGTAACTAACATACCCGCTAGTACACCCATTAGTGGGTTTGTTGTAAAGCGATCTAGAATATCGCGAAGACGATCTCCAGCTGCTTGTTGCAGTCCATCGCCCATGTATTTAATCCCGAATAAGAAAATACCTAATCCACCAATGAACTGGAAGATCATATCTTGAACATTATATTCCACGCATTCCACTCCTTAAATTTCATGTACGATGTAATTATTAACTGAACCTTGAGGCACTGTAAACGGTTTGCTAGTAAAATTTACACTAAATTTACAAAGAGAAGAAAAGTTTACAATTCCTTAAAGAAACAGCTGTATTTTATTGGTTTTTATCTTGTATAAATCTTAATTTTGTAAAGAAATCACACTTTTTAGAATAGTATTGTTCGGTTGAATATGGAGGAAAGCGTCTGCGAGTTCATCGTATATTTTTTGATGAAAGTTAAAAAAATATGTAGGAAAATGCATGTAGTTTTATAACATGAAAAATACGAAAAAAGCCACTGAAATTATCCAGCAGCTTTTTCTCTGTTTTTATTTCCGTGCTTTTGTTTTTTTACACTTGTGATGTAAATGAACAGGAAAGCAATAAGTAGTAGAGAGGAATAACGATATACAGTTGCGTAGTTTGTAAAATGTGCAATGAATCCAAAAATAATCGCGCCAGCACCAATTCCTAGGTCAAATGCTGAGAAGAATGTAGCCGTTGCAACTCCTCGGCGGTGAGGTGCTACTCGGTCGATCATCCATGCTTGTAGAGCAGGTTGAATCGCTCCAAATCCACTTCCGTAGCATGCTGCCGCAATAATTAAACTTGGAATTGTAGTTGTATACGACAATAAAATAATACCTGTAAACGTAATAATAACTCCTGGAATAATAACGAATGTATGACCTTTCGCATCATATAATTTTCCAGAAAACGGCCGAGTGACGGCGATTGCAAGTGCATTAAATAAGAAGAAGAGGCTTATATCAGCAATTCCGACTTCCGTAGCAAATAATGTAATAAAGCTCCCGATTCCTCCGTACATTAATGTAATACATAATATTAATAATGAAGGAAGTAAAGCTTTACGTTCAATAAATCCATCAAGGAAGGTACCAGATGTTTGCTGTGGTGATTGCGGCGATTTTTTGATTTGAAGTAGTTTCGTTAATATTAATGAAACAATTGTACAGGAAAGTGCACATAAAAAAAGAATCGTGAAGTTATATGTTTGCATAAGCCAAAGTCCGATCAGTGGACCGAGCGCCATTGCAATCGTTCCAGAAAGACCGAAATATCCCATGCCTTCACCACGGCGAGCTTGCGGAATTAAATCTGAAACGACAGTTCCATATGTAGTCGTTGTAATACCAAAACCAGCTCCGTGTAAAATTCGAACGGCAAGCAATAGGAAAACAGTTGAAGCGAAAAGGTAACTACCCATAGCGAGTAAACAAATAGCAGTACCGATCATTAAAATGATTTTTTTGCTAAATTTTTGTAAGGCATTTCCAGTTAGCGGTCTAACAAAAAGTGCCGCAACAGTAAACATGCCGACAACGAATCCGATATTGGAACTTGTACCTCCAATTTCTTTCACATAAACGGGTAAAGTAGGAATTAACATTTGAAATCCTAAAAACATACATAAGTTTGCTAGAATTAGCGCGACAAATTCTTTCGTCCATAAAGGTTCTCGTTTTACGAGTATTGCTTCTCCCATGTATTCATCCCCTATATAAAAAATTTCTCTTTTCTTTCGAGTATATGTATTGGCCAATGTAACAGTCAAGGAAGGTGCCTTGAAAACGTACAACAATTTTCGAGGTGAAAAACTGACAAATTTGTGTAAAAGCTACACAACTATGAAAAAAAGTTGTAAAGTATAGATGTATAGACTTGTAGTTGGTATGAATGATAGAAACTATTTTTTCTTTAAAGAAAGCGGATTCAAAAAGTAGTGAATGAGAAGGGGATATATACTTTTTCACTACATATATTTGAAAAGGTTTACAAAACAATGAAGAAAGAGGCGTGTACATATGAGACGATTAGGTATTTCTATTTATCCAGAACATTCAACAGTAGAGAAAGATAAGGAATATTTAACATTAGCAAGTAAATACGGATTTACACGTGTATTCACATGCTTATTGTCTGTAGATGGAGAAAAAGAGAAAATTATAGAAGAGTTTAAAGAAACGATCTCTCATGCAAATGCATTAGGGTTCCAAGTATTAGTTGATATTAGTCCAGCTGTTTTTGAACAACTAGGTATTTCGTATAATGATTTATCATTCTTCCATGAACTAGGTGCGTACGGTATTCGTTTAGATGTTGGTTTCTCAGGATTAGAAGAATCAATTATGACTTACAATCCGTATGGCTTAAAAATTGAGATTAATATGAGTAACGGTACGAAGTATGTAGATAATATTATGAGCCATAGACCAAATCGTGAAAATTTAATTGGTTGCCATAATTTTTATCCGCATCGTTATTCTGGATTATCATACGATCATTTCATTACATGCTCGAAACAATTTAAAGATTACGGTATGAGAACGGCTGCTTTTATTTCATCATTTGATGCAACATATGGACCTTGGCCCGTAACAGAAGGATTATGTACGTTAGAACAGCATCGAGAACTACCAATGACAACACAGGCGAAGCATTTATTTGCGACAGAATTAATTGATGATGTTATTATTGCGAACGCTTATGCATCAGAAGAAGAATTACAAGCACTAGGTGCATTAAATAAAGAGAAACAAACATTTGATATAGAGTTATATGATACAACGACAGAATTAGAAAGAATTATCGTATTAGACGAACCTCATTTTTATCGCGGGGATGTATCTGAATATATGATTCGTTCGACACAAAGCCGTGTGAAATATAAAAAAGAAGAGTTTAAACCTCATAATACACGTGAAATTAAGCGCGGCGATCTTTTAATTGATAATGAGCAATATGGCCAATATAAAGGTGAATTGCAAATTGCATTAAAAGATATGGTGAATACAGGAAAAACAAATGTAGTTGGTCGAATTGTAGAAGAAGAGATTTTCTTACTAGACTATTTACAAGCATGGGATAAATTCGGATTTACATTAAAGAAATAGATAAATTAAAAAAGGAAAAAACTACTGACCTCAGCAGCTTTTTCCTTTTTATATATATATTGCGAGAGGAAGAGCTATGACAAAGGTGCATCAGCGATTAGTTTCTATTTTAGAGGAGTTTTTAGAAGAGAAATCGATGTTAAATCGAGCTTTTTTAGCGAGCCGTTTACATGTATCAACGAAGACGATTCAAAAAGATATAAAATTATTAAATGATATATTGGAAGAAAACGGAGCGAAAATTGAATCGCAAAGAGGGACTGGATACGAACTAGAGATTATACAAGCGAAGAAGTTTGAAGAGTTTTGCGTGAGTCTATTTCAAAAACAGACAGAAAAAATCCCGACTTCTTATGAAGAAAGGATAGCTTACATTCTGCAACGTATTTTAACGACAGATGGGTATGTGAAGCTTTCACAGCTAGCAGAGGAGATTTATGTAAGTAAATCGACTGTAAATTTAATTATGAAAGATGTTACAGATATATGTGGTCGCTATCAATTACAAATTGAAAAGAGACCGTATTATGGTATACGTATTGTCGGAGAGGAGTTTCATATTCGTTCTTGTTTATCACAATATGGTTTACCGCGTTATGACCATACTCCGTTTCATGAGCAATTTGAGCAGAATGATACATATTTATCGTTACCTCATATACCGCTTATCCGTTCGATTATATTAAAGTATATCGAAGGAGGAGCGATATATTTATCAGATATAGAAATAGATAATTTAGTCATTCATATTGCAATTGCATTAAAGCGTTGTGAAGATCAACATTATATGAAAGGACTACATACAGAGCAAGCTGAACTTATAATAAAGAAAGAATATACAATTGCGAAAGAGATTTTAGGGGATTTAGAGAAAGAGTTGCATCTTTCATTTCCCGAAGAAGAAGTTTTATATGTGACGATGCATTTATTAAGTACTGCTGTTACAGCGAAAAATCGTTATGAAAATGTGGAAGAACTATTAGGAAAAGATCTATATGCATTCATGCAACATATTCTTTTTAAAGTAGCGGAAGAACGGAATCTTATTTTTTATTATGATGAAGAATTATTATTTGGGTTTGGTGTGCATTTAAAAACGTTATTAAACCGTTTGAAGTATAAGTTAAATACGAGAAATCCTCTTTTGGCAGAAGTGAAAAAGAATTATCCGTATGCTTTTGAAATTGCGGTTCTCGTTGGAGATATAATTGGTGAATACACGGGAGAATCGATTCCGGAAAGTGAAATTGGTTATATTGCGATTCACTTCGGCGGAGCGATGAGTCGTTTACAGGAACAGAATCAAAAGAAAAGATGTTTATTAGTTTGTGCAACGGGTCAAGGAAGTGCTCAACTATTGAAATATAAAATTCTATCACAGTTCCGAGATAAATTAGAGATTGTAGGGATTACAGGTTATTATCAATTGAAAGTAGAAGATCTCTACAAAGAAAAGATAGATTGTATTATTAGTACCATTCATATACCAAGTGGTTTACCTGTGCCTGTTATAAAAGTAAACTCAATATTTGATGATAAAGAGATTAAGTCAATTGGTCAGCAGTTATTTGCGCATGTGAATACTAGCGTGCAGCAATATATGAAGGAAGATTTAATCTTTTTAAATCACAGTGCTTCTACAAAGGAAGAGGTTATCCAATTTTTATGTGAGAAAGCTGCTGAAAAAAATTATGTACCAGAAAGCTTTTATGACTCTGTTATGGAAAGAGAGAATACATCCCCTACAGCGGTTGGGAATTTAGTTGCGATTCCACATCCGATGCAGTTATTAAGTGAGAAAACATTTTTGATGTTTTGTACACTTGATAAAGCGGTTGAATGGGGAGATAAGAAAGTACAAGTTATTATTTTATTTAGTGTAAAGCGCAATAATAATGAAGATTTACAAAAGCTTTATGATTTTTTATATGATATTATGTCTAATCAAAATACGATAGAGAAATTAGCTCAGGCTGAAGTGGTTGAAGATTTTCAAGAGATATTATTATCGTTATAAGAGAAGTATATAAAAACTTCCGTTACACAACGGAAGTTTTTTATGTTTAATTGTATGCGTTTTCATAATAAGATAACAATATAGAAAAAAGATGGCTTGGGGGAATTTAAAATGACTGATATGCAAACTCCATTTGCGTTAATTTTACATGGTGGCAACGCGAGAAGCGCGTCACTTGAAGCAATTGCTTTTGCAAGACAAGGAGATTTTGAGAATGCGAGTGAAAAGATGACACTTGCTAGGGAAGAAATTTCAGCAGCTCATCGTATTCAAACAGACTTAATTCAAGAAGAAGCAAGAGGAAATCATGCAGAAATCAGTTTACTGTTAGTGCATGCACAAGATCATTTAATGAATGCAATTACAGTGAAAGAACTTGCTGAAGAATTTATCACTCTTCATAAACGAATAGAAGAGAAAGTGACAGTATAAGATGTACATTTTATTATGTTGTGCAGCAGGCATGTCAACGAGTATGGTTGTAAGAAAAATGCAAGAAGAGGCAATGAAACAAGGGAAGGATTATAAAATTAAAGCAGTTGATTCAGAACTTGTGAAACTGGAAATAAAAAATGCTGATGTTGTTTTAATTGGTCCGCAAGTGAAATATTTATTTCCAGCCGTAGAGTTTCTTGCAAATTCATACAATATACCAGTTGCGATTATAGACCAACGAGATTATGGCATGTGTGATGGTTTGAAAGTATTGAAACAAGCAGAACAATTAGTTTTAGCATAATTATATTTTTTTAAATACAAACATTATAATGTTATAACTTTATTTCATTCTTTCATAGAAAAGAGAAAGAGGAGGGGTTTTGATGAATGGTTTTATGAGTTTTATGGAACAAAAGATTATGCCAACAACACAAAAGATTGCCGGACAGCGACATTTATTAGCAATTCGAAACGGGGTTATTTCTACATTACCGTTAACGATTGTCGGATCATTTTTCGTTATCTTTTTAAACTTACCAATTGATGCATATATGGAGTGGATTGCACCGTTTCGCCATATTTTAGATATTCCATTCCGATTTACAGTAGGACTAATGGCGTTATACGCAGCATTTGGGGTAGGGGCTTCACTCGCGAACTTTTATCAGCTCAATCAGTTAAGTGCAGGGTTATTATCTGTACTCGCCTTTTTACTAGCATCAGTTGAACCAATTCAAATTACGAAAGCCGTACCAGGTGTTATTGATGCAGGTAGATACATTTCAGTAGGAACATTAAGTGCAACATCTTTATTCGGCGCAATTGTTACAGCTTTAATTGCAGTAGAAATTTATCACTTTATGATTAAGCATAATATCTCGATTAAATTACCAGATAGTGTACCACCAGCAGTTTCAAATTCGTTTGCAGCATTAATTCCAACGTTAGCAGTTATTCTTTTATTCTGGGGCATTCGTTACGGTTTGAAATTTGATGTAAATACAACAATCACATATTTAATCGCGCCACTAAAATCAGTATTAGTAGGAAATAATTTATTCGGCGGTTTATTAACAGTTTTCTTAATTGTATTCTTCTGGTCATTCGGTATACATGGCCCTGCGATTTTAGGACCGATTATTCGTCCAATGTGGGATTCAGCAATTCTTGAAAATATGGAAGTATTCACAGCTACAGGAAATGCACATCAATTACCAAACCTATTTACAGAGCAATTTATTCAATGGTTCGTATGGATCGGTGGATCAGGATCAACGTTAGCTTTAGTTATTATGTTTATGTTCTCTAAATCTAAGTTCTTAAAAGAGTTAGGTAGATTATCATTCGTGCCAGGCTTATTCAATATTAATGAACCAATTATTTTCGGGGCACCAATTGTAATGAACCCAATCTTAATTATTCCGTTCGTAATTACACCGTTAGTGACAACGACAGTATCATATTTCGCAGTTGTTTCAGGTATGATTCCGATGATGATGGCGAAATTGCCATTTACGATGTTAGCGCCAATTGCAGCGGTTATTAGTACGGACTGGACAATTATGGCTGGTGTACTTGTACTTGTTAACTTTGTTATCTCATTCGTTATTTACTATCCGTTCTTCAAAATGTATGAGAAACAACAATTAGCAGGAGAGGAGAAAGAAAAATGCTCGGAGCAATTATCATCTTAATTACATTTGTAGCGGGGCAGTGTATTGCACATTATTCAAAATGGGTACAAAGTAAATCGTTATTAGTTTTACTATTAGTATCAATTGTATTTATCGGTAGTTCAATGGGTGCCTATGTAATGCTAAGCTTACAATCACCGTACGTAATTATTGTACCAACGATTTTATGTGCAACATGTTTATCTGCAAAATATAGATTTACGAGCATGGCATTAATACAACGTGTGAAGGAGATGCAAAAGCATGGAGCGTAAATTAGGAATTTCACTTTATCCAGAGCATTCAACGAAGGAAAAAGATATGGCATACATTTCGGCAGCGGCACGCCACGGTTTTTCAAGAATATTCACATGCCTATTGTCTGTGAATCGTCCGAAAGAAGAAACTGTAGCTGAATTTAAAGAAATTATTCATCATGCAAAAGATAATAATATGGAAGTTATTTTAGATGTAGCTCCGGCTGTCTTTGATCAGCTCGGTATTAGTTATAGTGATCTATCATTTTTCGCAGAGTTAGGTGCAGACGGTATTCGATTAGATTTAGGGTTTGACGGATTAACTGAAGCGAAAATGACGAATAACCCGTACGGCTTAAAAATTGAGCTAAACGTAAGTAACGATATTGCGTACTTAGAAAATATTCTTTCGCATCAGGCAAATAAGTCAGCTTTAATTGGTTGTCATAACTTCTATCCGCAAAAATTTACTGGACTTCCATACGAATATTTCATTCGCTGTAGTGAACGCTTTAAAAAACATGGTATTCGCACGGCAGCGTTTATTACGTCACATGCAGCTAACATCGGTCCATGGGATATTAACGACGGATTATGTACATTAGAAGAGCATCGTAACTTACCGATTGAAGTACAAGCGAAACATTTATGGGCGACAGGGCTTATTGATGACGTTATTATCGGAAATGCTTATGCAAGTGAAGAAGAGTTGGAGAAACTAGGAAATTTAAATCGCTACATGTTACAGTTAAAGGTACACTTTGTAGACGAGGCGACTGAAGTAGAGAAGAGAGCCACGCTGCAAGAATTACACGTAAGACGCGGCGATATAACAGAATATATGGTACGTTCTACAGAAGTACGTAAGAAATACAAGGACTATGACTTCCCGGTGCGCGAAAGTGTACGACAGGAAAGAGGGCAAGTTGTAATTGGAAACAATTCATTTGGTAAGTATAAAGGCGAACTACAAATCATTCTAAAAGAAATGCCGATAGATGAACGGAAAAATATTGTCGGTACAATTGCAGAAGAAGAGTTATTCTTACTAGATTATGTAGGAGCTTGGACGCAGTTTACTTGTGTGGAATAGGGGAGAGAAGGAGAGGATGCTGTGGCATCCTCTTTTTTCTGTTGAAATGGTAGTCTATCGTATATAGAATCGGACGGGAGTGAAGGAGAAAGAATGTAAGAATCATAAAAAAAGAGTCAGCCTCATTGAGACCGACTCTTTTTTATACGAACTAGTTTAATACTTTAACTGTAACTGTTTTACGTCCCCAGTTACTTGATGTACCTTTATCAGGCATTAAAACATCAATTTTATTTCCTTTAATAGCCCCACCAGTATCACCAGCGATTGCTACTCCGTAACCTTCAACCCATACTTTTGAACCTAATGGAATGACACTTGGATCAACCGCGATTAGTTTCATGTTTGGATTAGCTGTTAAGTTGTGACCTAAAGCTGATTTTACTTGGTCGCCTGCTTTATAACCATTTTCAAGTGGATCTGCTGTATAAGCTGTTGCTACAACACGTAGTTCACGAGAAGATGATGGTGCACTTGTTTCAGTTTCTTTTGCGACAGGTTGTTGTGTAGCTGGTTTTTGAGCTTTAGCCGCTTCACGAGCTTTAGCCGCTTCACGAGCTTTAGCTGCCTCTTGAGCTTCAGCTTCTTCTTGAGCTTTAGCTGCTTCACGAGCTTTAGCTGCCTCTTGAGCTTTAGCCGCTGCTTGAGCTTCAGCTTCTTCTTGAGCTTTAGCTGCTTCACGAGCTTTAGCTGCTTCCTGAGCTTTAACTGCTGCTTGAGCTTCAGCTTCTTCTTGAGCTTTAGCTTCTTCTTGAGCTTTAGCTTCTGCCTGAGCTTTAGCTGCCTCTTGAGCCTTAGCTGCTTCACGAGCTTTAGCCGCTGCTTGAGCTTCAGCTGCTTCGCGAGCTTTAGTTGCTTCCTCCGCTTTAGCTTTTGCTTGAGTTTCAGCTACTTCACGAGCTTTAGTTGTTGCCACGGCTTTAGCTGTATCTTGAACTGTAGTTGTTTTTTCAGCTTTAACTACTGGTTGAACTTTAACTGGAGCTTTACCTGTTAAGTAAGGAACGTGAACATAAGCTGTTTTTCCGTTATATTCAAATTGGATCCAACCATTTTCAACTTGGTGTGTTGTTTCGATTACGTCATCTTGTTTCAATTTACCAAGAATCTCTGAGTCTGTGTTTGCACCAGCACGTACGTTTAATACGTTAGCTGTTACGTAGTAAGTGTCTTTTGTGTAGTCAGCGCTAATGAAAGCTTCTTTACCGCTATTCAATTTCACTTTTGACCATCCGTTTTCTGTATGTAAAACGTTAACTTTATATCCATCTAATAATTTTCCTACAACTTTTGATTCAGTAGTTGGGTTTTCTCGTACATTTAGTACATCAGTCGTTACGATTGTTTCTGCTTTAGCAGATGTTGTGAAAATCCCAAGACCAAAAACCGCTGCTGTTGCTATACCCATAAATTTTTTCATAATAGCCTCCATTGCATTTGTTTTCGTTGACCTCATTATAGCAACCATTATTTTCTTATTTGCGAAAAACATAGAATTACAAAGCTTTCGTAACGGCTCATTAATATTCTGTAATAATTCCAGTAATATCCTAAAAGCGCTTTCTTATAGTTTTCAGGGGAGGTTTGAGCATGTGATACATAAAATAAAGAGTATTTCAATTTCTAATAGATTAATAATATTTCATAGGTGTTACATAATTATTTTGTAGACATTACAAAAAGGCGTATTTTGTTGTTGGAGCAGGTAACTAGTTATGTAAAAATAACTATTTCAGTTGTGGAGAAATAGAAATAAGGTGAAATTTAATAAAAAATCGCTATAATTGTTACAAAATAAGTCGAGGTATGGAAAAAATTACGCCTTGATTTTCGACTTTCAAATAGTATTTTTGCAATAATAGGATTCTATAATAGATTTAGTAGATTAAAATAATGAAAGATGTTTATAACGTGAAACATATATAATAGAAGAAACATGATTTAATAGATAAATAAAAAACGTAGGAGTGTAAACTCCTACGTTTTTGTTTATTCATATCGTAAACATTCAATTGGATCCAGTTTTGCAGCTTTGTTAGCTGGTAGTAAACCAAATAGTATACCGATTAACATAGATAGGGCAACAGAGATAAGTCCTAGCTTTAGTGAAACGACAAGTGGCCATCCTGCAAACATTGCGACAATCCATGCGAAGAAGATTCCAAGCATAAATCCGACAAAACCACCTAATGCTGTTAAAATACAAGCTTCAATTAAGAATTGCATTAATACTTTACCACGTGTTGCACCTAAAGCTTTACGAATACCAATTTCGCGTGTACGCTCTGTTACAGATACTAGCATAATGTTCATTACACCAATACCACCTACAAGTAAGGAAATAGCAGCAATACCACCGAATACGCTTTTTAATATACCTGTGAAGCTATCAATTTCTTTTAAGAATTCTTGTGGATCTGGTACTTCAAATTTACCTGAATGCTCTGGTTTTTTTGCTTCATTTAATGATTTTACAACTGCTTTTTGAACAGTTTCCTTATCTTGACCAGGAGCAATTTTTACCGTTACAGAATCGTAGTTATTTTTCCCGAATAGTACAGGCCAGTTTTCTGCTGAAATGACACCTTCTTTAAATGTCATGCCACCCATCATTGCTTTTACTGAATATACGCCAACTACTTTGTATGGTGTACCTTTTATATCTATATATAAGTTTGGTTCCCATGAAGAATATAATTTATCAAAAGCATCTGTATTTAATACAATTGTGTGTTCAGGTCTGTCTAAATCAGCTGCTGTTAAAAATCTGCCGTGCTCAAGTTTGAATTTAGATGTATCTTCAAAATAATCACCTTTTGCACCGGTAATATCAAGGTCTAATTCTTTTTTTCCTGCATATACTTTTTCTTTTCCTTTTACATCTGGATAAACTTCTTGCACACCAGAAATTTTGGATATATTTTCATACATGCTTGAGGAAATTTTTCCGTCCATATCTGAATAATCTTCTGTCTTATAATTTACAGAAAACTGATCTTTTTTTTCATTCCCGATTTGTTCGCGGAACTTTGCATTTGTTCCATCCCCAATCGAGATAATGGTAATGATGGCACTAACCCCAATAATAATACCTAACATCGTTAAGATAGAACGCATTTTATGGGCAAAGATAGAGGAAAGGGCCATGCGTATATTTTCACTCGTGTTCAAAATTAACCTCTCCAATCTTGGACGATATTTCCGTCACGAATTACAATTTGACGTGCTGCAGCTTCTCCAATTTCACGATCATGGGTAATCATAATGATTGTTGAGCCTTGTTTATTTAATTCGTAAAAGAGGTCCATAATTTGTGTACTTGTTTTCGTATCAAGTGCCCCCGTTGGTTCATCGGCTAAGATAAATTTCGGGTTATTTACGATTGCGCGTGCAACAGCGACACGCTGCTTTTGTCCACCTGATAATTCGTTCGGTAAGTGAGTGGCACGATCAGCTAAACCTACTTTTGTTAAAGCAGCTAATGAGCGCTCACGTCTTTCTTTTTTATCAACTCCAGCGTAAATAAGAGGTAGCTCTACATTTTGAAGTGCTGTAAGTCTCGGTAATAACATGAAGTTTTGGAATACGAATCCGATCTCCTTATTACGAACGCGTGCAAGTTCTGTTTCAGACATGTTTGAAATGTTTTGCCCAGCTAGTTCGTACGTACCTGTCGTCGGTTTATCTAAACAACCGATAATGTTCATTAATGTTGATTTACCAGAACCAGATGGTCCCATAATAGAGGTGAATTCTCCTTGGTTCAGTGTTACGTCAATACCGTGTAATATTTGAACGGATTCTGCACCGTTTTGGAAGGATTTCGTGATGCCTTTTAAGTTAATCACTGGGCGACAACCTCCATACCATCTTTTAAGTCTTTTTCCGGTTTAGAGATAATTTCCTCTCCTTTTTTCACTCCAGAAACTTTTGCTTCACTATCAGTTTCGAATTCAACAGTAACTGCTTGTTCTTTCGCTTTACCGTCTTTTACGACGAAGACAACATTTTTGTCACCTTTTTTCACGATGCTGCTTTTCGGAACAATTGTGCCAGTTGCTTCTCCAGATTTACTTGTTACGTAAACGTGGAAGCCGTTTTGTAATTCTTCACTATTATCTAATGTGACAGTGAATTGATAGTTAGAAACTGTTTTGTTTTCATCCATACTCTTTAATGGTGTAGAACCAATTTCTGTTACTTTTCCTGTCCAAGTCTTACCAGCGACCGTTTTTGATGAAACAGTTACTTCTTGCCCAACTTTCATACTAGCAAGCTCATATTCAGAAAGTTGACCTTTTACTTTAAATGGGCCAGCGTGACGAAGTGTAATGCCGCTCATACCTGTTTTTTCATCAGCAATTTTTACGATATCATCAATTACGCCATCGGCAGGGCTCGTTACAGAAAGTGTGTTTACTTTCTCTTTTGCTGCTTTAATCATCTCATCAGCTTTTTCAACTTCAAATTTCTTCATTTCAAGTTGTGATTCTAATTGCTGTACTTCAATTTCTGATGCTTTTAATGCTTCAGCAGGAAGGCCTGCATTTTTATCTTTTTGTAATTTTTGTTTCGCAGCATCAATTTGCTTTTGGAACAATGTTACTTCTTTTTGTGCGATTTTCTTTTGCATTTCTGCTTCTGTTACACCTTGTTTCGCAGTAGGGTCATTATATTTAAAAAGGAGTTGCCCTTTTTTCACTTCATCACCTTTTTTTACAGCTAATTCATACGTACCTTTTGTTGGATCAAATGAAATTGTTTCAATTCCGTTTGGAATGACTTCACCGCCAAATTTTTGCGCGTTTTCAATCTGTTTTTCTGTTACTTTATATCCGCTATATGCCATTGCTACTTCTGAACCGCCGCCAGCAAATGCAAAGTATGATCCAGCTGCAATTCCGATTGCTACTACACTAGTAATTAACACTTTATTTTTCTTCTTCATCTATTTATCACCTTTTCGTTCGTTTTAGTATCTACATTAAGTATAGAAGAGGTAAAGAATCTGACAAATCGTTTTAGCTTACAATAACCTTACAGTTTTGTAAGGTATGAATATGTAAATGTAAGGTAGAGGTTGTCCCAGTGTAAGCAAATGAATTGACGCGTGTTTTTTTTCTTACAATAATATTGTATGAAGGAGAGGAGGAAGGAAGATGGAAGCTTATTTTAGTGCGCATCCATTAAAACCGTTTATTCCCTACTCAAGGCAACATGCCATTATATTATTTATTCTGTTGGTGGGAATCGTTTTTTTATATCAATACCAAGATGTATTACGTCAAAATGAGTGGAATATAACGGTTCGATATGCGATTGCATTTCTATTTATAGGGAGTGAAATTGGACTTCATATGTGGGAGTGGAAAGCAGGGATTTTTGAGCTAGCCACTTCATTACCGTTTGAGTTATGTACGATTAGTTTGTTGTTAGCGTCAATTATGATCATAACGAAAAGTTACCGTATATATGAGATTGTATTTTTCACAGGAATTATTGGTGCATCACAAGCCATTTTAACGCCAAACTTGCAGTATGCTTTTCCGCATTTTCGGTTCATTGAATATTTTATCGCGCATATATTGCTCATTTGGGCTCCACTCTTTATGACTTGGGTGGAAGGATATCGTCCGACAGTACAATCTATTAAACGCACAATGATATTTTTAAACATATTGATTCCGATTGTTTCGTTTGTAAATTACAAAACAGGTGGTAATTATATGTTTTTAGCTCATAAGCCAGAAACAGCTTCATTACTTGATATGTTAGGACCACATCCTTACTATATTATTTCCTTAGAACTCGCAGCGCTTATTGGATGTTTTATTTTGTATATGCCGTTTGCGAAAAGAGAAAAACAGTTACACAAAGAATCGTTAGAGTCATAACCTAGCGATTTTTTATATATTAAATATTTACAATTCAGAAAATTAAGAATAAAATTAAGGAGTAAATTATAGAGAGAGAAGGGCGAAAATGGTCAAAAAAGTATTTTTGAATGGGATGGAAGTGACGGTTCAATTTCTTATTTCGATTTTGGGTATTATTTGTTTAGGGACATTGCCGAAACTATTTTATGGATTTGAGCTGCATGCATCACAGTACATAAAGAGTTTACAAGAAGTGTTTGTGAATTTAATGGAAATCTCCAATTTTAAATATGTGGGAGATAAATTTTTATTTCCACAGTTGTTCGTCCATTATAAAGAAACAATTATTATATTTTTAGCTGCTTTTTTCATTTCATTATTTGTAGCATTTTGTATTGTTTATGTAATTATGAGTAGTTCACCGCGTATACAACATCGAATTAAATCATTTCTTATCTTCCTAGAATCCATTCCAGATATTCTTCTTATTTTAGTATCACAAATTTTAGTTGTATGGTTTTTTAAACAAACAGGTTTTTTACCTTTTCAAATTGCTTCAATTGGAGGCGAGTCGATTAGAGGGTTGCCAATATTGTGTTTGAGCATCCCGACTACGATTATGTTTGTAAAAATGGTCGTGCTTCGTTTTGAAAATGAACTAGAAAAAGATTATGTACTATTTGCTAAGGCGAAAGGGCTGGGGCGCTTTCATATTTTAAATCACCATATTTTACGAAATGTGTTGCTTAGTACATTATTCTTTGCGAAAACGAATATCTTTTTTATGTTATCTAATTTATATATTATAGAATGGATTTTTAATACGGGTGGTATTTTTATGTTTTTGAAATCGTATTTCGGTATTAGAGTTGAGGTTTTCATTGTTAGTGTGCTTCTTATATATATTCCGATTTTTATTTTATTTAAATTGTTTCATTATCTCATTCCGGCTGCGATGAAGGAGAGATTATAATATGTGGACGTATATAAAACGTGATAAAAGATTTTGGATAAGTATTGGGTTTCTTCTCCTATTAGTTCTTTTGAGCATCGGAAATACGTTATGGAATGATGGACATATTAGACAAGTTACATTGCAATATGATGCGGATGAAAATCCACAAGTGCCACCGTTTCCACCTTCATTACAATTTTTACTCGGGACAGACCGGAAAGGGTATGACCTGTTACATTTAGTCATTGAGGGCGCGAAGTGGACGATTGGTATATCTATTTTAATTGCGGCACTTAGAATGGTAATAGGTGTGTTTTTCGGTGTCGTACTCGGAACGTATATAAAAAGAGGATTTTCAAAAATTGAGGCTTTCTTTGATAGTTTTACAGTTATTCCGACAGTTATGATTGCGTATTTTTTTCTTCAATCTGCAAATACATTTGGAAGCGGAGAGGAGACAACAACCTTTTTTGAAAGGGCTTCGTTTCAAGTGGTATTACTTGTACTGCTTGTAATGCCAGTTATTGCACTGTATGTTGCGAAGGAAGTTCGTAAATTGCGAACGGAAGAATTTGTTGATGCCGCGCGCATATTAGGTGGATCGAGAAGACATATTGTTATAAAACATATTTTTCCGCATCTCTATATGCCGTTTATACTCGTATTTCTTCAGCAGTTTACGCAGACTCTTACTATTTTACTGCACTTAGGATTACTTGAAGTGTTCTTTGGTGGGACTGTAATGTTTGGTGGACAAATAAAAGAGGCGGAATCTTATACGCATGAATGGTCAGGTTTAATTGGAGTATACTTTAGGTCATTAACAGTGAATCCGTGGATCCCTCTCGTTCCGATTACATTTTTTGGACTTACTATTTTTTCAGGAAATATGATTGTAAAAAGTATCGAAGAGGCGATGATGAAAGTAAGATTAGGAGGAGAGCTAAAGAAGGATGTTGTAGAAGAGGAACAATCTGTTGTGCAGTCGAAAGAAGAGTTATTTACTTTTAAGCATACGATGTGAAAATAAAAAGAAGCAAGCATGTATTTCATGCTTGCTTCTTTTCTTTATTTTGTAGAAACTTCGCCTTCAGCTTCTGTTTGCGGAATAAAGTATCCGATTATACCACCAATTATTGCTGGAACGATCCAGCCGATTCCTAAGTTATAAAAAGGAATCGTGTGTACGATATTAGCGATAAAGTTTGGTATCATTCCCACATTATCAAGTGCATGAATACAGCTAATAATGAATGCTGCGATCATTGCTCCGATGTAGACAGAAGGTTTACGTTTCGTATATTTATCGATAAATGATACGAAAATTAAAATAATCGTAATTGGATATAAAATAATTAATACAGGTAATGTAATTTTGATTAATAAACTTAAACCTAAGTTTGAGATAACGAAGCTGAAAATGCAAACGTATAGTACGAGCTTTTTGTAAGAAACATTTGTTAGTACTGTTGCGAAATAGTTTGCGAATGCACTTACAACGCCGATTGCTGTTGTTAAACAAGCGAAGATAATGGCGATACTTAATAAAACATTCCCGCTTGTCCCAAAGAATTGGTACATAACAGTCGCTAATAGTTGACCACCGTTTTCGAATTGTCCTAGATTGCCGTTTGAAGCGCCGATATAACCGAGTAAGAAATAAACAATTGTTAAAAATAGAGCTGCGATGCTACCGCAAATAATTGTATATTTCGCAATCGATTTCTTCTCTTGTATACCGTTTTGGCGAATTGCATTTACAACAATCGTTGATAATACAAGTGCACCGATTGCATCTAACGTTAAAAACCCTTCAAGAAATCCTTTGAAAAATGGAATTTCTTTATAGTCACCAACAGGTTCTGCAAACGTTCCAGGTGAAAGAATTGCTTTTGTTGCCATAATTGCAATAATTCCAAGTAAAATTGGCGTTAATATTTTTCCGATATGATCTACTAATTTTGATGGATTTAATGATAAGAAGTAGACGACTGTAAAGAAAATCGCACTAAAAACTAACATAGAGTACCATTGGTCCGGGAAAAGTGGTGCAATCCCAATTTCGTAAGATACAGATCCAGTTCGTGGAATAACAAATAGTGGGCCGATTGAAAGATAAATAATGATAGCGAATACTGCTGCGAATTTTGGATGAACACGGCTTGCTAAAGTGTTGAAACTACCACCGGCAAGAGCAACAGCGACGATAGCTAGTAAAGATAAACCGACGTCTGTAATAATAAATCCTGTAATGGAAATCCACATATTTTCTCCGGAAGAAAGACCGAGAAGGGGCGGGAAAATCATATTACCAGCACCGAAGAAAACTGCGAATAGTAATAAACTAATCGAGAGTATTTGCGCTGGTTTTAAAGTTGTACGCATATAAAGAAAATCCTCCTAATGAGTGTTTTTGTCGAAAATTCAAACAATTTGTCGAGTAACTGTTATTATTTTAAAGGTCTGATGACTAGAAAGCAATAGGGAATTTTGAAAAAATTAAAAAATAATGCATTAAATCGAATAAATATACTATTTATATGTTTAATAGGAAGGATTTAACTTTAAACGTAAAAAAACACATACCGCTAGGATACGTGTTTTAAAAAAATATTTTTTTATCACGTTCTTCTTTTAAAATTTCTACCGCTTCTCGGAAACGTTGTGAATGAACGATTTCTCGTTCACGTAAGAAGCGTAGGCTGTCATTTATATCGGGGTCGTCTGATAAGTTAATGAGCCATTGATATGTTGCGCGTGCTTTTTCTTCAGCCGCAATATCTTCGTATAGGTCGGCAATTGGATCTCCTTTAGCTTGTATATAGGTTGCAGTAAATGGAACACCAGCAGCGTTATGGTAGTGGAGTGCACTATCATGATCAGCGTAATGAGGGTCAAGGCCAGCAGCTTTCATTTGTTCAGGAGTCGCATCTTTCGTCAGCTTATAAACCATCGTAGCGATCATTTCAAGGTGAGCAAATTCTTCTGTACCAATATCAGTAAGTAAGCCAATGACTTTATCAGGAATTGTATAACGTTGATTTAAGTAACGGAGTGCAGCAGCTAATTCTCCATCTGCACCGCCATATTGCTCAATTAATAATTTTGCAAGTGCTGGATTGCAAGTTCCTACTTTAACAGGGTACTGTAATTTTTTTTCATAAATCCACATAGTTTCTCTCCTTTATATTTGCCATGGCCAAGGACCTTTGCTCCATTCCCAAGGGGCATTCGAATAGCTGTTTCCAAACTGTTGGAGTGGCCCGTATTTTTCTTCCATCTTTTGTTTTAATACTCTTCGTTTATAGGAAAAGTCATTAAATTGATTAATAGCAGCAGTGTCATCTGGATGTGTATCTAAATAAAGAGTGAGTTCGACTAGTACAAAGTCTAGTTCTTGAAGCTCCAGTAACAGCTGATAATATTCTTCTGGTAGCGATTGAGTCACGTCAGTAGTCACCGCCCTTTTTTATAAGGATTTTCATAATAGTCATAAAAAACAGGCCATAAAGTCCCTTTTTGTAGCGCTTCTTTTGGCGTAAATTGTGGTAAGTTTGGCGGTTGAAAGCCTAAAAATAAATTAGGAGGAGTAGAATAATATTTTTTTCCGATAGGAGGGCAAGGATCTTGAGGACTATGATAGGGCACGAATGATCTCATATATTTATTCACGAATAAACCTCCTTACATGTTCATTACTACGTATTGTATTCAGACATAATGAGCATTTATGACACATATAAAAAAGTAATAGGTACGGGGGGAATGAATGTGGAGACTGTGAAACAATTCATTGTATTGGAAGTGAAAAACTTAAAGGAAACGTTATATTTTTACGAAGGGATTTTAGGAATTAAACCTAGTTTAGAAAGACCACAATTAGATGTAACGGGGGTTTGGTATGATGCCGATTCAACGAGAATTAGTTTTGTTATGAATCGCATGTTAGGTGGGCGGGAAAAAAGTGTTACAGATTCATGTGAGGATTTAACATTTACGATTTCTGACATAGAGAAATTGAAAAAGAAGCTAGCGTTTTATGAAATTTTATATACAGAAAATGAATGCGCGAGGAGTATTGTAGTACAAGACCCAGATGGATATAAACTTCAAGTAGTAGAGAAGGATGAATAGACGGAGGGGATTTGGTGGAGAGAAATTATGAAGAAAGTGCGTTGTTTGAGCATCAATTTTGGCTAAAGGTACTTACTGATCATGCGCAGTTTTTACTTGATGCATTAGCTCCAAAGGAAAAAGAAGATATAAAGAAAGCTACTTATTTTGTTGAAACATTTACGAATCTGTTAAATAAAGTTCGTAATGTGAATCTCGTGACATTTTCCAAAGAGGCAGAACAAGCCGCTAAGGAGATTCGGATGTTTAAATTAAATATTATACAGAAACAGTTGGAAGGAAAAATTACCATTCATTTTACGCCGACTTTTATTAATCATATGGTAAACGAAGTGGAAGAGTATATAACGGTTTTAGAGTTTTTAAAGAAAGGGGAAGTTCCGCCTGTTTTTCATGAATTACATTATCATCTCGTTTGGCTAACGGATGCGGCTGGTCATGCGGGTTCTATTTCTGGTGGGCTAGATCTTGTTGAAAAAGGATTAAAAGAGAAAAGCGAAGAATTTACGAAGCATTTTGAACAATTTTACTTAAAGGCAGTTGAGATGACTGGATATTTACGAACGGAGCTGCATCATTTTCCAGCATTAAAGAAGTTTACAAAAGATGTTTCACTTGAACTAAAATTATTTTCACATTTCTTACATGAAGTGGAAGAATTGGAGTTATCGAATGAAATATTAAGTGCATTATCAGCGAGAATGGCAGATCATATGGCAAGAGAGGAATGTTATTATTTATTAAAATTAGCTCAATCGTCTGGACTTGAAATGCCGAAGTGTAATCCGCTTTAAAGAAAAAGAGGTCAATTTTATTTGGCCTCTTTTTCTGTTTTATTGTTTCTTTTTATTTTTGCTTGTTCAATACTTGCCTGTAATGTCTCCATAATATTAATGATGTTTGGAGCTGGAGAGATTGTTTCCGTTTTTTCCTGTTGTTCAATTTTATTTTCGATTAATTCGGTAAGGGCTTCTTTATATTCATCTGTATATATTTCTTGTTCAAAAGGATTTGTAAGGTGGTGAATTAAATTAATAGCTGCGGTGAGTTCTTGTTTTTGGATAGGATAATTTTCATTACTTGGTAAGTTAGGTGTATTTGTTATATCGCGAATTTCATTAGGGTAGTGAATGGTTTGCAACATAAGTCCATCTTCAAAGTTACGGATAATAGCTAAATGTTGTTTTTTTCTAATGGAAATATGGATCAGACCAAGTTTATTCGTACGCTCAAGTGCTTCCTTTAATAATAAATACGATTTTTCATGTCCAGGGGTAGGGCCTATAAAATAAGAACGATCGTAGAGAACAGAATCAATTTCGTTATTTTGGATAAAAGATATAATACGAATGGATCGTGGTTCGTGAGCTTTTTGCAACGCAGCTAATTCTTTTTCATCCATAATAATGTATTTATGAGGTGCATATTCATAGGCTTTTACAATATCTTTATCATCAATTTCTTCATCCGTACAATCAGGAGCGAATTTTTTATATTTAATAGGTGTTAAGCATTCTTTATGGAGACTTAAAAATTTTATATCGTTTTCTTCTACGGCGCTATATAGTTTAATTCCCATATTTAATAGTCCAAGTGAAAGCGCACCTTTCCAGACGGTATGCAAATGAAACATCTCCTTTCGCTTAAAAATGATTATGTATATTATGAGATAGTAAGAAATTTCCTATACGTCTTTTGTTTTTTACGGAAGGGCTTGGGATATAAAATATGTTGACAAGCCCTCCAAAATATTTTAATGTGATTGTATAAAATTGTGTATATAAAGGGGAGTAACTTATTACAGTAAAGTCGTCATTACAGGGAGAAACCCTCGGCTTTATTGGCAACGTTTCGTTGTTAGTGAGACCTTTACCAGCAATGGTAAAGGCCCCTTATTGTCTTTTTTAGGACCCTTACCATATTTGGTAGGGTCCTTTTCGTATACAAGGAGAGGAGATATAAAAATGAAAAAATTGATTAGTAGATTAAGAGTTGTATTTCATGTTCGTCGTTTCGTTCCATTCCTATTTGACTTTTTTACTTCAAAAGAGGTTTCAATAAAGAAGAAAATCTTATCTATTGCTTTTTTAGTTGGTTATGTAGCGATGCCGCTTGATTTAATTCCAGACTTCTTACCGTTCATCGGTATTTTAGATGATATTGGGATTGTGTTATTTATTCTGAACCGAATTGTAAAAATGGCGCCAGTTCAATTACAAGAAAAACATAACGTAAATGTAGGATAGGAGTTGGGCTAGAAAATATGGAGCAAATGATTTTAGATATAATCGAGTTTTTAAAGCAGTTTTCTTATTTTGGAGTTGTATTGGCTTTAACGTTTGAATTTATTCCAGCAGAAGTCGTTTTGCCTATGGTTGGATATTGGGTGTACGAGGGTGATATGAATTTTTGGCTAGCTGTATTAGCTGGAACGCTTGGCGGAACGACAGGACCGTTAACGTTATACGCACTTGGTTATTACGGTGGTCGTCCTCTATTAATAAAATACGGGAAATACTTCTTTATTAAAGAAGAACAAATTCAAAAAGCAGATGATTTCTTTGAGAAATATGGACCAGTTGTAGCATTTGTTGGACGCTTTGTACCGGGAGTTCGAACGCTTATTTCTGTTCCTTGTGGTATGGCAAAAATGAACATATGGAAATTTAGTATTTATACATTTGTAGCAATGTTCCCGTTAACGACTTTATATGTGTATTTTGGAATGAAATTAGGTCCGCATTGGGCAAAAGCGGCGGATGTTGTTGGACAATATATGCTACCGATATTAGGAGGCGTTCTTCTTATCGTGGCTAGTATTTTTGTCTATAAATATATGAAAAAAAGAAACAAAACGGAATCTATCTAGTCATATGAATATTTTTTGAAAATAGATGAATAGTACAGGCAAAAGACTCTGGGGGACATACACATATAGGGAATATAAAAGAGAGAGGGGAAACAACTATGTCTTGTGAGTGCTCAGGGTCAGCATTAACTTGTTGTCCAGATAAAAATTATGTGCAAGATAAAGTGTGTAGTCCGTGGTCAGGAACTGTAGTGGCGACTGCTATTACGAATGTACTGTACAACAATAATATTAATCAAAATATGATTGGAACAGGGTTTGTTCGATATGACGTCGGACCGGCTCCGATCACACTGACAGTTTTAGATGCAGCAGGAGCTACAATTGATACACAAACATTGAATCCAGGAACAAGTATAGCTTTTACGTACCGTCGTTTCGTGACAATTGAAGTAATTTTACCTGCTGCAACAGCTGGAACATATCAAGGGGAGTTTTGTATAACTACACGTTATCCACTTTCATAATAGAAAAGGAGAGGGCTAAGATGTACAATTCTAACTTATCATGCTGTTCCAGTAAAACACTTGTTCAAGATCAGGTATGTATAGATTGGGCTGCTACTGGTGCGGTAACTGAAACAGTGTATACGAATAATATTACGCAAGATTTATATGCATCAGGTTATGTGAAATATGATGTAGGTACAGCTCCAATTACGGTGAATTTTTTAGTAGGAGCAACAGTGGTGAATACAATTACTGTACAACCACAAAGCAGTGGATCATTTACAGTAAGATACTTTACTACAATTCAAATTGTAACGACAGGAACGGGAGTAAGCCAAGGACAATTATGTTTAACGGTACGTTATCCAATTTCATAAGAAAAAGCATACCAAAATGGTATGCTTTTTCTTATAGTTTGTAAGTTGAGGTCATAAATCACTTTAAAAGCAAAATGAGAATTGACAACAATATTTTCCTTCTATATACCGAATTGGATTATTTGGGAGATTAATAATTGCCACAGATTGTAATGATTGACCTGTATATGACATTGTGTTGCCAGGATAGACAGTAAAAGTATTTGTCACCTGTCCAATAATTTGAACCGTAACCGCTTCAGTACTACTAGTGCTATTATATACAGAAATATTACCCGATATTTTAAGTACACCATCTCCTTCCCATAAGATTAATGTAGAACTTTCAGAAGGCGGTGGAATTTCTTTTGTTATAAAAAAATTACCAGCGAATTCATTGTTGACTAATTCACAAGATGGTGGGTCAGGGGGAGTAGGTGGATCATAGGGAGGGCAAATGATAGATAAAGGGGCATAACAGCCGATATTTTTTTTACAAGCCATTAATAGCTCCTCCCTTCATAGTTTCTTTTTATTACTATTAAATGTTGCAAAACGATAGTTGTGTTAATAAAGGGGCAAAAAATTTCAGGAAAGTTTGTTTAATAGGCGTCCAACTCATAATCATGAATAAGAGTCTGTTAGACAAAAGATGGTTGTATAAGATAATACAAATAATGTTGGATGTTACAACAAATTGACTGTATATTTACAAAAATTAAATAAATTTTATTTGTAATTTATATGAAGTTAATATGTGTTCAGTACAATAATCATTGTAATTAATTGATTATATGAGGAGGATTCACGTGGAAAGAACAGCTTTACGCAAAGTAAAAGGACTTATTGGATTATTAATGTTTTTTGTATTAGCGTTCGTATCATTTCCGTGGAGTACATCAGTTAAAGCGGAAGAGAAAAAGCAAGAAAAGGCACCGAGTGAGAAGAAGATAGTTTTTCCAGTTGTAAGTGATGTACATATTAAGAATAGTGGAACGGATGATACGTTTCGCTGGAAACGAGCAATCGAGCAACTGAATACACTTGCACCTAAACAAGATGCGTTTGTAATTGTGGGAGATTTTACTGATTCAGGATCACTGCAACAATATGATCGTTTCATGCAAGTGTATAATGAAAATGCAAATAAAGATGCCGTGCGAATGAATTCTCTTGGTAACCATGATTATTGGAACGGTTTATCTGTAGAGGGCGCACAGAAGCGTTTCTTAGAAAAAACAGGAATGGAATCGATTTATTATCATAAAGTGGTGAAAGGGTATCATTTCCTTGTTATGTCTCCGGAAGATGGGACAACTCATGGATATTATTCAGACAAGCAAATTAATTGGTTAAAAGAAGAAATGGCAAAGGCACAAAAAGATGATCCAGAAAAACCAATTTTCGTATTTTTACACCAACATATTAAAGATACAGTATATGGTAGCCAAGAGTGGGGAACAAAAGATAGTGCAAAAATTAACGAGGTGTTGAAAGCATATCCACAGGTTATTACGTTTTCAGGTCATTCACATTATCCGTTAGATGATCCAAGATCGATTCATCAAAAAGACTTTACATCAGTTGGTACATCTTCAGTAAGTTATATGGAAGTTGAAGGTGGTAAAGTACAAGGGAATATCCCGCCAGGAGCTAGTACATTAAGCCAAGGGTTATTAGTAGAAGTAGACGATAAAGAGGTAACGATTAATCGCCGTGATTTCCATACAAATTCTTGGACAGGCGAGCCTTGGAAAATTAAATTACCAGCAAAGAAAGAAACATTTACACATGTAGAAGATCGTGATAAAGAAAAGCCTTACTTTGCAAAGGATGCAAAGCTTGCGGTATTAAATGTAACAGAAAATGCAGCAACAGTAACATTCCCACAAGCGCTGGATAACCTTCTTGTTCATTCTTATCGCGTACAAGCTAGAGATAAGCAAACGGGAGAAATAAAGAACAAATTGTTAGCATTCTCAGAGTTTTATCGTGACCCAGTACCAAAAGATCTTACATTTACACTGGCAGGGTTAGATAGCGGGAAAACATATGTACTTGAAGTCGTTGCAATTGATTCATTTGGTAATGAAAGTGCGCAGCCTTTAACGGCAGAAATTACTACGAAAAAAGATAATATTGACCCGAATGTGAAAGTACCAAAGGCTGATGTTTTTGATGTGAATTTTGCAGATGGTACATTTAAAGACAATTCACCATTTGGTACAAAAGGTGATGTGAAGGGCAATGTGACTATTGAATATGATAAAGCATTGAAAAAGAATGTTATGAAATTAAACGGAAAAGCAAACACATTTGGATACCTTCCATTTTCAGCAGCACAAAAAGAAAAAGTTGCAAATACGTTTACGTTAGAAACAGTATTTGCAATGAATGAAATTCGCGGACAAGGTATTTTGCAAAATACAGAGAGTGGCGGAATTGGTTTTGAATCTACAGGAAGTGGATATGTTGAATTATGGGCTCACATTGGTGGCAGTTATAAACGTGTTGGCGTTCAATTAGAAGCAAACAAAACATATCACTTAACAGGAACGTATAACGGAAGTGAAGTAGCTATTTATGTAGATGGTAAAAAAGTAAATAGCCAACCGGCTACAGGAAAAGTGTATCATCCAAATGTACCATTTGCACTTGGAGCGGATCCTGATAGCAATGGGAATGGTGGTATTCCGTTAAATGGACAAATCGCGCTTGCGAAATTATATAGTAAAGCGTTAAGTTCTTCAGAAGTATTAGCAGCGTACAATGAGTTTTATAACCGTACGAAGTTAGAGCAAGTAAATGCGTTATTTGAAGAACTTGGAAAAGTAAAAGAAGTGTTAGCTGGTACGTATGAGTTTGGGGATAAGCCAGGTCAATATTCAAAGGAAGCATTTCAAGAATTAGAGAAAAGCTATAATAATGCAAAACAAGTGTTTGAAAATGTAGCGAGTACGGGAGAACAAATTGTTCAAGCATATAATGAATTAAAAACTGCAAATCAAACATTTATACAATCTAAAGTAGTAGAACAACCGAAAACATTGAAAGAAAAATTACAAATGAATATTGAATCTGCAAAAGCAGTAGTGAAAAAAGCACAAGCTGCAAATGTAACAGACGGTTCAGTGAAATCATTGAGTCAAAAAATTACAGTGGCAGAATATGTGTTAAAAGATGCGAAAGTAAAAGATACACAAGTAGAAACGATGAATCGTACGATGGAATATGCGATTTCACTCGTTGAAAAAAGCATAAACAAATAAGAGAGAAGAAAAGAAGCTTATCATGATAGGCTTCTTTTTTGTTATACTAAAAGTAGCATAGAATGAAGGAGCGAATAATTTGGAAGAGAAAAAGTTAAAAAGAATTCTTGAATATGTATGGATCGCGGTTGTGCTCCTTGTAGGATATTATTTCTTAAAAGAAAAAAGTATATGGGTTCTATTTTTAATGACGTTTTTATTAGCGGGTTTAGGCACGTTATTTATTAACTTCTTCTTTGATAGTTTAAATGCATGGAAGAAGAAAAAGAAGGGAACGAAGTAAAGGAGGGAATATATGCAAAAGTGGAAGCTTATATATCAGGTGATTATTTTTCTATTGCTTGTAAGTATTGGCGTTTTTAAATACTCAACACCAATAGGAAATTGGGCATCGTTTACAGCTTGCATCGGCATATTTTTCATTTTACAATCGTTAACGAAAAAATATAATAATACAGAAAGATAGCTCGCCGTTTTATTGGCGAGCTATTTTGTTATGCTTTTTTCTGTTCATCGTTTGCTTTTTCAGTAGCTAAATGACTATGTTTTCTAGAGTAGAAGAAATAGAAGCATAAACCGACTATAAGCCAAGCTATAAAGCTAATCCATGTCGTTTTAGATAAATTAGCCATTAAATATAAACAGCAAAGAATAGCGACAACTGGTAATACAGGTACGAAAGGTGTACGGAATCCGCGTTTCAAGTCAGGGTGTGTTTTTCGTAAAATAAGTACTGCACAGCAAACGAATGTGAAGGCTGTTAATGTACCGATATTTACTAAATTCGCTAATACGTGCAGATCTAAAAGTCCTGCTAATAAAGCGGCAACAACACCAGTAATCCACGTGTTTAATAAAGGGATTTTCACTCTTTTATTTACACGTGCTAACGCTTTTGGAAGTAAACCGTCACGGCTCATCGCATACGAAACGCGAACTTGTCCATACATAACGACTAAGAGAACGGTTGTCATTCCAGTCATCGCTCCAACAGCGAGTAGTCCTGCAATTGTATCCTCGCCAACGAAATGTAAGGCAAATGCAACTGGATCAGAAACATCTAATTGTGTATACGGAACCATACCTGTTAAAACGAAAGATACAATCATGTATAAAACAGTACAAATAAGAAGGGAACCGATAATGCCAATTGGTAAATCACGCTGTGGTTTTTTCGTTTCTTCCGCAGCGGTTGCGATTGCATCAAAGTCTAAGAAGGCGAAGAATACAGTAGCAGCTCCAGTAATAATACCGTCGTATCCGAATGGGATGAACGGTGTCCAATTTTCAGGTTTTACATATTTTGCACCTGCTACGATAAAGGCGATAATAACTGCTAACTTGATCAGAACCATAATATTATTAATGCGTGCGCTTTCACGTATACCAAAACTTAAAAGACCGGTAATGATGAGTAAAATACAAACAGCTGGTAAATCAATGAGACCACCTTTTCCTACGCCAGGTGCCGAGGCGATTATGGCGGGCAGATGGATGTTAAATCCTTGTAGTAAAGACTGTAAATAACCAGACCAACCGACAGCTACTGCTGCGACTGCCAGTAAATATTCGAGCATTAAACACCATCCGACGATGAAGGCGACGACTTCCCCGACTGTCATGTATGCGTAAGTATACACACTTCCTGAGACAGGAATAGAAGAAGCAAATTCGGCATAACAAAAGGCTACACAAGCACAAGTAAATGCAGCAATAAGAAATGATAACATAATACCAGGACCAGAATGTTTCGCTGCAACAATACCTGTTAATACAAAAATCCCTGTGCCAATTACGGCGCCAATTCCTAAAAACGTTAAATCAAGTGCGGTTAATGTTCTTTGTAGTTGTCGTGGTGATTCAGTAGTAATCGCCTTTTTTCGTAATAATGATTTCACTTTGGACTCTCCCCCCGTTTTTCATTTCCATAACTGCGAATGTAGTATGAGCCCACTAGAAAAGAGTATGTAAGGAAATCGAGGTACAGTTATGGTGCGTAGTTTTTTAAAATTGCTGGATTAATCTTAATATAATTCAGAATATTTTGTCAAATAAAAATATGACAAATAAAATGCGGATGAATAGGAGAAACTACTTGCAGGAATGGACGAGGGTTAACGACCCACTGATCAAAGTTAAAGTAGGAGAAGATGTTATGTTATTTTATTTTGAACTTGTCGTCATTTTACTTTGTACGAAATTAGCTGGTGATATTAGCGTGAGGCTTGGCCAGCCTTCTGTACTTGGTAAATTAATTATCGGTATTATTATCGGTCCAGCTGTACTTGGTATTATAAATAGTTCTGAATTAATCGATGAACTGAGTGAGATTGGTGTTTTGCTACTTATGTTTATGGCTGGACTTGAAACAGATTTAGAAGAGTTAAATCGGAATTTGAAATCATCATTTGCAGTAGCAGCTGGTGGAATTATTTTTCCATTCATTGGTGGTTATGTAACAGGATTGCTGTTTGGGCTCATACAATCCCATGCGATCTTTTTAGGGTTATTGCTTTGCGCAACGTCAGTTAGTATTACGGTGCAAACGCTAAGAGATTTAGGGAAAATGAATACGAGAGAAAGTACAACGATTTTAGGTGCTGCCGTATTTGATGACGTCATCGTTGTTATTTTATTAGCGTTTGTTATGAGCTTTTTAGGAACGCAAGATGTGAATATAACACTTGTTATCGTAAAGAAAATTATTTTCTTTGTCAGCATTGTTTTTATCGCATGGAAAGTTGTTCCATGGATTATGAAAATGCTTGTGCCACTTCGTGTAACAGAGGCGTTAATTAGCGCAGCTCTTATTATTTGTTTTTCTTTTTCGTATTACAGTGAAATGATGGGGATTGCAGGTATTATTGGAGCATTTGCAGCCGGAATTGCCATTTCTCAAACAGAGTATAAGCACGAAGTAGAACATAAAATTGAGCCGATTGCTTATGCGATATTTGTACCGGTGTTCTTCGTAAGTATCGGAATGGAAATTACATTTCAAGGTATCGGAAGCCAGCTTTGGTTCATTATCATTATGACGCTCATTGCGATTTTCACAAAGTTAATCGGATCAGGTTTAGGAGCAAGGTTAACAGGATTCAACCTTCAATCTTCTATTAGTATTGGTGCGGGAATGGTGTCGCGTGGAGAAGTAGCACTTATTATCGCAGCAAATGGACTTACGGCGAATCTATTAGCGAAAGAAAATTTCACAGCAATTGTTATTGTTGTTATATTGACGACGATTATTACGCCGCCGCTTTTGAAGAAGTATTTTGTATAGAGAGGAAGGGCTTATCTGATGTAGGTAAGCTCTTTTTTTATTCCTAAAAGCAATGATCATATAGCATGAAGGGTTTGTAATTATGGTAAAATCTATGTATGTGATAGGGCGAGGAGAGGGAAGTGTGAAGATTACGAAGGGGAAGGTTATCAGTGTAATCGTACTTATTGCAGTATGTATACCATTTACTGCATGGAAAGAATCAAAGGTGAAAGATTTTCCGGTTTCTATTTTTTCTTCTTATGTAGAAGACGAAAACCCGAAAGACTATAAGTACACTGCTTTTGTACCCGACTTTGCAATTTGGATACATGGATGGGAAAAGCAGCGATCTGAAGGTGAAATAACGTCATATAAAAAGGGGAATCGAATTGTAAATGTGTTTCATCCTCCTGGCGATGATGGTTTTTACCTTCTTGAAGCAAGAGAAAATAAGTAAACGCAACCGTAAGAAGTGGAGGTTAAATAGTGAAAGCTTCAACATTACTATTTAAAATTGAAAGTAATATGGATCAATTTTCACCAGCTGAAAAGAAGGTTGCCATGTACATAACGGAGAATGCAGAGATTGTTCCGAACTTAACGACGAAAGAAGTGTCAACGAATGCGGGCGCAAGTGAGGCGAGTGTTGTTCGCTTTTGTAAGTCGATTGGAATCGGAAGTTTTAAAGCATTTAAAATCGCGCTCGTTCGCGAATTAACGATTGCTGATTATAATATTAACGATTTTTCAGTGATGAATACGGAAGATGGACCGTACGACTTGTTTAATAAAGTTACGTATGTGAATAAAGCTGCAATTGAGGCGAGCGTGACGGCGATAGATAAAAAAGAACTTGAAAAAGCTGCAGATCATATTGTAAATGCCGATAAAATTATTTTTTACGGGGTAGGCGGATCAGCTACTCCGGCGATGGACGGAGCTTATAAATTTACAAGGCTCGGATTTACAGCGATGATGCTATCTGATTTTCATATGATGTTGCCACTTGTGACGAATTTAAAAGAAGGCGATATATTTGTGGCAATTTCAACATCTGGTCGTACGAAAGATGTACTTGAAATGGCGCAATATGCGAAGAGACAAGGTGCAACAGTTATTGCGATTACGAAGCTCGATCAATCATCACCGTTATATAAAGAGGCGGATATTCGTCTTTGTATGCCAGATGTAGAACAAGATCATCGTATTGCGAGTATTGCTTCAAGAATGACGCAATTGAACATGATAGATGCTCTATATGTGATTACTTTTAATCGTATTGGTAATAAAGTGTTGGATCAATTTATGGAGACAAGAGAAGAAGCTTTGCGATTACGGAAGTTGAAATGAGAAGATGGGGAAACCCATCTTTTTTTGCATACGGGCGGACATAAATTCGTCATGAAAAGAAATTAAATTTCATAAAATAGTAAAGTAATATTGATTTTAAATTTCTTGAAGTTATAATAAAAGTATGAAATTAAATTTCAAAGTAGGTGGTAATATGTTAGAAAATTTATCGACAGAACATCGTAATGAGAAGACAATGAATTTAGATGAGATGAGCATAAAAGAAGTTCTTCAAAGTATGAATGAAGAAGATCGAACTGTTGCATTAGCAGTTGAAAATGAAATAGAGCAGATTGAAAAAGTTGTGCAGACTGTTATTAAATCTTTCGAAGAAGAGGGCCGATTAATTTACATTGGGGCTGGTACAAGTGGCCGTTTAGGTATTTTGGACGCAGTGGAATGTCCGCCGACATTTGGCACAGACGATAAAATGGTGCAAGGATTTATAGCAGGTGGATTGAAAGCGTTTACTAAAGCGGTAGAAGGTGCAGAAGACCGTGAAGAGTTAGCGGACGAAGATTTAAAAAGTATTGGATTAAACGAGAAAGATACTGTAATTGGAATTGCAGCAAGTGGTCGAACTCCTTATGTTATTGGTGGCTTGAAGTACGCGAATCGTGTAGGAGCGAGTACAGCGAGTATCTCCTGTAATAAAAATGCTGAAATAAGTAAATATGCAAAACTAAATGTGGAAGTAGAAACAGGCGCAGAAATTTTAACAGGCTCAACGCGTTTGAAGGCTGGTACAGCGCAAAAATTAGTGCTCAATATGATTTCAACAGCATCTATGATTGGTGTTGGGAAAGTATATAAAAACTTAATGGTAGATGTGCAATCTACAAATGAAAAGTTAATAGAACGATCAAAACGAATTATTGTGGAAGCAACAGGTGTTAGTTATGAAGTAGCGGCAGAGCATTATGAAAAAGCAGACCGTAACGTGAAAGCTGCGATTGTTATGGTGTTATTGCAGTGTGAGTATGGGGAAGCACTGCAGAAATTAAAAGAAGCGAAAGGGTTTGTAAAAAAGGCACTATAAAATAATAGGGAGGGGGATTCTATTATGAAGAAAGAAGAGAGAATGGCCAGAGAAATTTCAGAGCAACTTGGGGGAGTAAAAAATATTCGTGGCATTGCTCATTGTATGACGAGACTACGATTAACGCTTCATGATGAAAGTAAAGTGAATATGGACCTTTTGAAAAAGGTTGAAGGGGTTATGGGAGTTATTGAAGATGAGACGCTTCAAGTTGTCGTTGGTCCGGGGACGGTAAATAAAGTAGCAGCTGAGATGGAAGGTTTAACAGGACTCCGAATTGGTGAAGTGGCAGATCATCACCTTGAAGATCTTGGGCAAGAGATGAAGTCAGAGATTAAGAAGAAAAATAATACACCGGTGAAAAACTTTTTAAGAAAAATAGGAAGTATTTTCATTCCATTAATTCCGGGTCTTGTTGCATCAGGTATTATAAATGGGGTCGCTAACTTTGCGAAAAATGCAGGTGCTGATCCGAATGCAACGTGGCTACAAATGTTACTACTCATTGGCGGCGGTATCTTTACATTCTTAGGCATTTTAGTCGGCTGGAATACAGCGAAAGAGTTTGGCGGGACACCGGTTCTTGGGGCAATTGCTGGTATTTTAATTTTCAACCCGGCGATGGCGACTGTAAAATTATTTGGTGAAGCGCTCGTACCCGGACGGGGCGGATTGTTTGCAGTTATTTTTGCAGCGTGGCTTATGGTTGTAGTGGAAAGACAAGTTCGAAAAGCAGTGCCAAATGCAGTTGATATTATCGTGACACCACTTATTACTGTGTTAGTCGTAAGTATCGTAACGATGTTAGCCATTCAGCCGGTAGCAGGTTTCTTATCTGAAGGAATTACAAGCGGAATTAATGGTATTTTAAGTATTGGTGGCGCGTTTGCGGGAGCAGTACTTGCAGGAACATTTTTGCCGCTCGTTATGGTCGGATTACATCACGGTTTAACACCGATTCATATGGAGTTTATTAATCAAACGCACGTAACACCTTTATTACCAGTACTCGCAATGGCTGGAGCTGGGCAAGTAGGAGCTGCGATCGCCATCTATGTGAAAACAAAAAACAAACGACTTCGTAACGTAATTAAAGGGGCATTACCAGTTGGATTTTTAGGAATTGGCGAACCGTTATTATACGGGGTTACATTACCACTTGGGAAACCGTTTCTTACCGCTTGTTTAGGGGCAGCTGTCGGTGGTGCATTCCAAGCAGTTATGAAAACAGCTGCACTCGGAATTGGTGTATCCGGATTATCATTAATTCCGTTAATTGCTGATAATAAATATTTACTATATTTCCTTGGATTAGTCGTTGCATATACTTTCGGATTCATCTTTACGTACTTCTTCGGATTTAAAGAAGAAATGGCAGAAAACATATAGAGAAAGGGATTCCTTTCTCTTTTTTTATTCATAGAAAGGGAGATTCATATGCTAGGAGTATCAATTTATCTTTCAAAAGAGCGAGTAAAGAAACAAGAAGAATGGCTAAAAGTAGCGAAGAAAAACGGATTTTTATCTATTTTTACATCACTTCATATACCAGAAGATGATCCAAATACGTATAAAGAGTTAATTCAAATACTTGGGAAACAGGCTCTTGAAAATGAAATGGAATTAATGGTTGATGTTTCCCAAAAATCGCTACACCATTTAGGAATGACGTACGAAAATGTGGAAGAGTTAGTAGAGTGGGGAATTACTGGTTTACGAATGGACTATGGCATCACGCCAAAAGAAATCGCACGCGTATCTCACAAGATGAAAGTAGCTTTAAATGCGAGTACGATTACAGATTCATTTTGGAAAGAGTTAATTACTGAAAAGATACGGGTCGAGAATGTAGAAGCGTGGCATAATTTTTACCCACGCCCAGAAACAGGACTAGCAAAGTCCTTTTTACAAAAACAAAACGAATATTTACATGCGTGCGGAATAAAAACAATGGCATTTATTCCAGGAGATGCGGAAAAACGTGGTCCGTTATATGAAGGGTTACCAACGTTAGAAAAACATCGCAATATGCGCCCGCTTGAAGCGTATTTAGAACTTGTACAACATTGTGGTGTCGATAAGGTGTTAATCGGGGATATAAGCGGAAGTGTAGAAAGTGTACAAGAGATAGCGAGTGCGAGTAGAGGGGTTATTCCGCTGCGGTACAAAGCGTTTATAACTGATAAAGAAGTATTAAAAATAGTGGAACGAGTGCATACAAATAGGCTGGATCCAGCCCGTGATGTCATTCGGTCTGTAGAATCACGAGAAGAAAATAAAGTGATTTTACAGCCAATGAATGCAACTTTAAGAAAGAAAGGCAGCATTACAATTGATAATGAATTGTACGGTAGATATGCTGGAGAAATGCAAGTTGCCATACATGATTTGCCTGTAGATGAGAAAGTGAACGTTGTTGGAATGGTTGTAGAAGAGGATATTTCTTTATTGCCGTATGTTGGCGCTGGAAAAATGTTTCAACTTTTTTGTGCGATAGAGTAAAAGCTTGAATTAACGCTACTTTGTAGGAAAACATTATCCGTAAAAGGGATAATGTTTTTTGTTTTCTTTAAAAAAGTATTTGACGAATGAAATGAAATACCGTATTGTTTTGACTTGTGAATAAAAGTTCACCATAACAAAACAAAAAGGAGAGTTCAAAATGAATCAATACATTGGTAACTTAATTATTCGTATCGTGTTAGGAGTAACGTTCTTTGCACATGGTTTAGCGAAGTTTCAATCAGGTATCGATAACGTAGCAGGCTGGTTTACAAGCATTGGCTTACCAGGTGGTCTTGCATATGGCGTAGCAACAGTTGAATTAGTTGGTGGTATATTATTAATTATCGGTTTAGGCGTACGATATGTAGGATTGCTATTCGCTCTTATTTTAGCTGGAGCAATCGTAAAGGTAAATGGAGCAGCAGGTTTATTAGGAGATGGAAAGAACCCAGGATATGAATTAGATCTTGCATTATTATCAATGGGTGCGTATTTATTCGTTGTAAAAGCAGAAGGATATGTAGATCGTTTCGTAAAAGAGAAAGTAATGAAAACGAAGTAAACTTATTTATAAATTGTTGACTTGAATCATCGTTGTAACTATAATGATTACAATGTGTAGAGTAAGAATAAAACAATTTAAATATTTTTACACACAGTGTAACAGTTTTGGTTACACTGTGTATAAAAAATAAATAAAACGGGAGGAAGTAACATGCCTAAATCAAATTTAGAAATTATTCGAAGTACATATGAAGGATCAGCTTCTTCGAATGCAAAACATTTAGCAGAAGCCCTCTCTGAAAAAGTAGAATGGACAGAGGCGGAAGGGTTCCCGTACGGGGGAACTTATATCGGTGTAGAAGCAATAATGGAAAATGTATTTAGCCGATTAGGATCAGAATGGGATGATTATAAAGCGAGTGTAAATACATATCATGAAGTAAGCGGAAAAGATGTAATTATTGCTGAAGGTATGTATTCAGGAGTTTATAAAGACACGGGAAAATCATTTGAAGCAGAATTTGTTCATGTATGGCAACTTGAGAACGGAAAAATTGTGAAGTTTAAGCAGTATGTAGATAGTCATCTTGTTAGAGAAGCGATGAAGAGATAATGCTTTTTAAATGGGGCGTAGGTATATGCATTACAATTATAGTAATTTTCTCGTCTATAGTTGGCGGAAAGAAATTGCTTGCATATGTGGAAAAAGAAAATAAAAATATTCAAACCCAGCAAGTGGCAAACGAAAAAGAGAAGAAAGTTGCAGAAGAATTTTCACAAGTTAGTGAAGGTGAAATTATTTCTACTATGCACAAAATGGTACACCAAAAGGTAAAATCCTCTGAAAAATGGGGTTTTGTAGAAATGACAAACAAGGAAATTTCTAATGTGAAAAGAGATATTGAAAATAGTACAGGTTTTCAATATAAAATGAAGTTATTTTCTATTATAAATAGATGGGAAAGAGGAGATTTTTCTCAAACTGTTGAGGAGCACAACTTTTTATGGAGCCTTCAAGGTGGAGATACTGGCAAGGCAACAGAACGTTTATCACCAGAAGAGGAAAAGCAGTATATAAAAGAAATGAAGAATAAATAAAAACATCGCCAACTCAGATGACGATGTTTTTTCATTACGAATGTTTTCGTATTAAAGCTCTAGTTGGCTGAACAGCAACTGTTTTGAAATGAGAAAATAAATAACATCCTGTCACAACGATTATTGTCCCTACAATTTGTATCCATGTTAGTTCTTCACCGAGGAACAGGAATGCTAAAATAGCGGTAAAAATGGGATTAAAGTTTAGAAAAATACCAGATGTAGTTGCTCCTAATTTTTGTACGCCAACATTCCAAAATACCATACAAAGAACTGTGGAAATGAGTCCTGTATATAAAAGTGATGTTATAAAAGAAGTGTTGATATTTGTAACAGTGAAGCTTCCAATGTTAAATGGCAGTAATAAAATAACGCCGAAAATACCAGAGTATAATGTGGCCATGAGTGGTGTCGTTGTTTTTGTTGCCCATTTACTACAAACAGAATACATTCCCCAAATACAAACTGCCGCAATCATCCATAAATCACCGCTATTAAAATGTAGTGAAAATAAAAGTGCAAAGTTACCTTTTAATAGGACGAGGATAACCCCGAAGAATGAAAGAATCATAGATAAAATTTGAAGTGTATTTACTTTTTCTTTTAGAAATAAGACAGAAAATAGTGCGATTGAAATCGCATTTAATGTAGAAATAAGCCCTACATTCGTTGCGGATGTTTTCTCTAGTGCTAGAAATTGAAAGATGTTAAAAAGAGCGACCCCTGAAATCCCCATTAGTATTAAAGGAAGTATGGCAGCACGAGGTGGAATGATTTTCTTTTCTTTAAACCATACCATTGGTAATAAACAAACGATCGCAATCATCCATCTTAAACTTGTAAGTGTCATTGGAGATGCGTGATCAACGAGTGATTTTCCAACGACGAAATTTCCTCCCCATAATAAGCTCGTTAGTAATAGTAAAAAGACATAAAAATAAGGCATATTAAAATCCCCTTTGTTGTAATCAATGTGAATTGTAAATAATTTTAGCATTTTTCTTTATTGTGTAATATATTATTTTGTATAATGGATAAAAGTTGATAAAATGTTTTGTTTTAGATAGTGTTTTGGAAATGATATTCAGTTTTATATAAGTTGTAAGGTGTTTTTTCGAATAATCATCGGTAAGAAAAAGGGGGAATTGTAATGGAGTCGTCAGTTATTAAAGTGTTGGATGATTTGGACGTACAAATTTTAGATATATTGCAGAAGGAGTCACAAGTAAGTAATGCAGAGCTTGCGCGACGTGTTAATTTATCACCAGCTGCGATGCATGCGAGAATAAAAAGATTAGATGGAGAAGGATTCATTGATAAGCAAGTAGCCATTTTAAATCAAGAAAAGCTTGGTTTTGATTTGTTATGCTTTATTTTTATGAGTACGAATATTCATCAATTTGACAAGTTGGAAGTGCTGGAAAAAGAATTAGAAGCGATGCCTGAAGTGTTAGAATGTCACTGCTTAACAGGAGAGTATGATTATTTATTAAAGGTTGCAAATCGTGATCGTAAAGAATTAGAGCAGTTTATTAGAAAGCTAAATAAGCTTGGTATTACAAAGATACAGACGAGTTTAGCACTTCGTGAAATTAAATATTCGACCGTATTACCGATACGAAATGAGGGACCGAGCATCGATTAGATCGCTTGGTTTTTTGTTTGTATAAAGTGATTGACGAGGAGAAAAGAGAGATGTATTATTATATAAAATTGTGTATTAAAATTCATTTTAAATTATAAATATTAATATTAGGGGCAAGGGGATAGAATATGAAAATCTTTAATGCGGTTACGAGTGATGTGAAAGAAATTTATGGTCTCATTGAGATTTACGCAAAAGAGGGAGTGGTTTTACCGCGTTCTCTTTTATCTCTCTACCAATATTTACAGTGTTTGTATGTTGTGAAAGAAGAGGGGGAAATCGTCGGAGTTGCTGGTTTACATGTGTTAGGGGAGGACCTTGCAGAAGTCCGGTCGTTAGTCGTTTCGCATACATATGCAGGGAAAGGGATTGGACGTATGTTAGTAAACCATGTAATAAATGAGGCAGCGAAAATAAAAGTGAGTAGAGTTATTTCTTTAACATATGAAACGGAATTTTTTCAAAAGTGCGGGTTTGATTTTGTGAATAGAGATGCATTGCCAGAGAAAGTATGGATTGATTGTAGGCATTGTCCAAAGGTAGATTATTGTGATGAAGTAGCGATGATTCGGTATGTTGGGTGAAATAAATGTAAAGAAGAGCAGCTAGCAAAAGCTAACTGCTCTATTCAAGGGATCTCTCCAAGGGGGAGTGGAGAAAATATTATGTTACTAGCAGTATTGACAGATTATTAGGAAATATACAAACTGGAGGAAATAAATTTTAAATAAACTTTCGGCATTGACAGTTTTTAAAATATTCATGTACAATATACATGAATGACATTCAGTCATTTTCTGTGGAAGCGTGTAGTTAGTTTGAAAACGGAACAAATATAAATGGTAAATGAGGATGATAGTTGTTTATATAGTAGTGATGAAAGAGTATATTTTTTTAAAACAAAAATGACTGATAGTCAGTCATAAGAGGTGAGAGGTATGAAGAATAGAGCTTGGTTATATGTCATATTAACATGTATCTTTGAAATTTTTTGGGTGTTTGGTTTTAATACAGCCGATACTTGGTGGCATTGGATTATTATTTTAGGCGTTATCGCTGTTGATTTTCACTTCCTTTCTAAAGCGTGTGAGCATCTTGCAACAGGGACTGTATATGCTGTTTTCGCCGGAGCTGGTACGGTAGGTACTTTCTTAATGGATGTATTCCTTTTCGGCGGGAGTTTCAGTGTAGGGAAATTATTCTTTATCGTGATGGTTGTAGCCGGCGTTATCGGTTTAAAACTAGCTGATAATAAAGAAGAAACTGTGGAAGGAGCTGCTTAAAGATGGGTTGGTTTTTCGTATTTTGTGCTGCAATTAGTGAAATAGTCGGTGTGATCGGTCTTAAAATGTATAGTAAAGATAAAACGTTAGCAAATGGTGCACTTTATATAGGTGGGTTTGCTACATCCTTTGCATTCTTGTATACATCTTTCTTATTTTTACAAGTAAGTGTCGCGTATGCGGTTTGGATTGGTATTGGAACAGCAGGTGCCGTTTTATTAAACATGTTCCTGTTTGGTGAGTCGAAAAGTAAAGCACGTATCATTAGTGTAGCTCTTATTGTATGCGGCGTGACAGGGTTAAAGGCTCTTTCGTAAAGATATACTGTATCTCCTAACAAGTCGTTAGGAGATTTTTATCGTAAAAAGTACACGATAATTGACAGTATAGCTAGTTATTCTATAAAATGAGTGACAGTCATTCAATACGCGTGTGAAAGGGTTTAGATGATGAATAAAAAAGAGAAAATTGTCTATGCAGCTATTGAAGTGTTTCAGGAAAAGGGCGTTGAAAAAACGAAGATTTCTGATATCGTGAAATTGGCTGGCATTGCACAAGGAACTTTCTATTTATATTTTCCTTCTAAGTTATCTGTTATGCCTGCAATAGCAGAAGTGATGGTTGAGAAGATGATCCTTGCAGTGAAAGAAAAAGTGCAAAACGATGCGCCTTTTTCAAGTAAAGTTACGCAAGTAATAGATGCGGTGTTTCACTTCATAGCGGAATATCGTGAAATACAAGCTTTAATGTATGCAGGTCTTGCATCTACGGAACATATAAAAGAATGGGAAGCTGTGTATGAGCCTCTTTATATGTGGTTAAGTGAATTTTTAAGTGGGGCGAAAGAAGCTGGTGAAATTCGTGATTCGGTTCACGCAGAGCGAACAGCGAAGTTATTTATCGCTCTAGTTGAATCAGCAGCGGAACAAGTGTATTTATATGATCATAAAGATGATGAGCAAGTGGAGCTACAAAAGGCAGAAGTACTAGATTTTTTAACACATGCATTACATATAAAGAAATAGTGAGATGAACCTGTCTGGGAAGGTAGGTTCATTTTTGAGGGAAAATGAATGATAGTCATTCACCTAATGCGTATGTATGTGTGGAAGGGTACAGTGAAATTCTAACGAGTAGGGGCATCTCTACTCATGATTAGCCCACAAATAGCAGGATAAAGAAAAAGCTTCTTGGGCATTATTTTTTTGAGGGGAGCTTACGGGAAGAGGTGTTGAAAGTGAAGAAACCGATAAAAGAACAAAAGATGGTATTGGTCATTCTTTTGAGTAATATATTTATCGCTTTTTTAGGGATTGGATTAATCATTCCGGTTATGCCGTCCTTTATGAATGATATGGGTTTAACAGGTAAGACAATGGGATATCTCGTTGCAGTGTTTGCAATGGCTCAGCTTATTGCTTCACCTATTACAGGCCGGTGGGTCGACCTTTATGGTAGGAAGAAAATGATCATCATTGGATTATTTATTTTTGGTGTTTCAGAGCTTCTCTTTGGATTAGGAACAGATGTGTGGATGCTTTATGCAGCGAGGGTGTTAGGCGGAATTAGTGCTGCGTTTATTATGCCTGGTGTTACGGCATATGTTGCGGATATTACATCTATACAGGAACGTCCAAAGGCGATGGGATATTTATCTGCTGCTATTAGTACCGGCTTTATTATAGGACCTGGAATCGGCGGATTTATTGCAGAATACGGTATACGTGTGCCGTTTTTCGTTGCAGCAGCAATTGCTTTTATAGCATGTGTAATTTCGATTTTTATTTTAAAAGAACCGTTAACGAAAGAGGAGCTTGCAGAGATTTCTTCTAATACGAAAGAATCAAGCTTTATTGGTGATTTAAAGAAATCATTACATCCAATGTATGCAATCGCATTTATAATCGTATTTGTACTTGCGTTTGGTTTATCAGCGTATGAAACTGTGTTTAGTCTGTTTTCTGATCATAAGTTTGGATTTACACCGAAAGATATTGCGGCAATTATTACAATTAGTTCAATCTTTGGGGTAGTTGTGCAAGTATTTATGTTTGGTAAATTGGTTGATATATTCGGTGAAAAAGTGTTAATTCAAATATGTTTAATTGTAGGTGCAGTATTAGCGTTCGTTTCAACGGTAGTCTTTAATTATTGGATTGTACTTCTCGTTACGTGCTTCATTTTCCTAGCATTTGATTTACTTCGTCCTGCTTTAACGACGTTTTTATCAAAAGCAGCTGGAAAAGAGCAAGGATTCGTTGCTGGTATGAACTCGACTTATACGAGTTTAGGAAATATCGCAGGACCAGCGATGGGCGGAATATTATTTGATATGAATATTCATTATCCATATGCCTTTTCAGGAGTTGTTTTAATAGTTGGTCTTGCTATTACATTTATGTGGAGAGAGAAACAGTTAGCTGAAAGTTTTGCGAAGTAATAAAACCCCTTACGACGGTAAGGGGTTTTTGTTTTATAAGCTTAATCCAAACCGTTTTAATTCAATAAATATCCCCTCTAATTGCTTTCCTTTATCCGTTAATGTGTACTCTACACGAGGCGGAACTTCTGGATATACTTTTCTCGTTATAATGCCTTGAGACTCTAATTCTTTTAGTCGAAGCGATAATGTTTTTGGACTAATACCATCCATTGATTTTTGTAAATCACTAAAGCGTAATGTTCCTTCGATAAGAAGATCACGAATGATTAAAAATGTCCATTTCGTACTAATTACATCAAGCGTTTTAGCGATAGGACAAGGTATGCCAGGTAAACCTTTCGTTAATTCAACTGGATCTATATTGTTCATGGAACTAGCCTCCATAAAATTTTTTTGATGAATTTACTTTATAGTATCACAAAACTATACTTTTAGTAACTATATGAAAAAAATATCACTACTTCCATAAAGAAAGTTAGTGCATATACAATAGCAATACGAAACAAAAAGGATTTATATAAGGAGGTGGTGATTTCCATGGGGATAAAAAAGTTATTTGGATTTCTTAGTTTGTTTGTTGTTTGTATTGTACTTGTAGCATGCGGCGTCGAAGAAAAAACGGAAGTCCAGTTATTAAAAGAAATGCCAAAGCCAAAAGCGATGACAATTGATCCCTCACTAAGTCAAAAGGAAGCGACCGAAATGGTTCATGCAGCGCAGCGTTTTTATGCATTTTGGGATACAGGTAAAGAGGAGCTTATTCCGCAAACTGTTACTGAAAATTTTTTCGATCATACATTGCCGAAAGGGCGACCACAAGGCACGGAAGGATTAAAATTTGCGGCGCGAAATTTTCGTAAAATCGTTCCTAATATACATTGTGAGATTGAAGATTTATTAGTCGTTGGTGATAAAGTAACAGCTCGTCTTTCTTTTACAGGAACGCATAACGATAAAAAAATCGATTTTTTTGCAATTGATATTTTACATGTAAAAGACGGAAAGATTACAGAAGACTGGCATTTAGAAGATAATCTTACGCTGAAACAACAACTTGGGTTAATAGCTGAGGAGTAAATTATATAGGGGAGAGAAAAGTGATGAAAAATATATTTATTATAAATGGACATGAAAAATACGGTACGAAAGAAGGACGATTAAATAAAACGTTAGTTGATTATATGGTAACGGTATTAAGTGAGAAGCATCATGTGAAAACAACAACGATTCAAGATGGCTATAGTATTAAAGAAGAACAAGAGAAGTTTTTATGGGCTGATGTTGTGATTTATCAAACGCCGATTTATTGGTTTAGTGTACCGGGCTTATTTAAAACGTATATGGATGAAGTGTATGAATACGGTTTGTTCTTTAAAGGTGCAGATGAATATGGAACAGGTGGTTTATTAACAGAGAAAGAGTATATGTTCTCTACAACTTGGAATGCACCTGAAAATTCTTTTGGAGATAAGACGAAGTTCTTTGAAGGGGAAAGTCTAGAATCAACGCTTAGTCATTTACACCGCGTGCAGAAGTTTCTTGGTATGAGCCCGTTAAAGAGCTTTGCTTGTTATGATGTGGTGAAGAATCCGGATATTGAGCAGTATTTATTGAACTTGAAAGATCATTTAGATGGAGTAATTAAATAATAGTTTATACTTGTATGTGAAGAAGGTACTACTAAGGATGTAGTACCTTCTCCTTTTATAAAAACTCACACTTTAATACGTAGATGGCTGTATCCATAACTTCGCAAAATTTGCCCAGCCGAATGAATCAATTGTTACATTTTTTAAAGCAGAAGGATATGTTTTTCTTTTTAAAACGTGATAGTTAAATAAAATGATGTGTTCTGTTTGTAAAAATTCTTCGATCTCATACATGAGCTCATAGCGCTTCTCTTTATTTTCTTCTAATAAAAATGTATCAAGTAAACAGTTAATTTGTTTTTCATAGTGCGGGTCCATGAACCGGTTTACGAAGCAACTTTTATTTTTAAATACATTTAAGAATGCAAGTTCATGATCAGCAGCAAACACTTCTCCCATGAAAATAATATCGGCATGTTGATCGATAGAACGGTTCATATAATCTGAAACGAGAAAGGGGTGAAGCTCTACTTGTATACCTAAACTTTCACATCGTTCTTTTAGGAAATATGCATCATTTGCACTATCTTTAAATGCGAAGAAATAAATGTGTATCGCTTCTCCATTATAGGTGCTCTTCTTTAAATACTCTTTCGCTTTTTTTAAAGAGTAGGACCTTGTAGGACTTTTGCGGCTTCTTTCAGGGAAAAAGCTTGATGCAGCAATTGTCCGTCTTCCTTCTATGCTACGAAGTATCGTTTCAACGTCATATAGTTCTCTCCAAGCCTTTCGAAAGTAAATGTCGTGATGAGGACCAGATTTTGTAAAGTTGAAGCTAGCATAAATACAACCTATTTCTTCTATTTGTATATTATGCCTTTCATTTTTCTCTTCATTTGGTAGTTCATAATCAGCATCGATTTGTACATGATCAGGAATACCCCAAAATTCAATACGGTCTAATAAAGCGCGCTCTTTAAAATAATGAGTGAACGCTTCGAGCACGATATTATCTTCAGAGTAATGAGCAAGTTTGAAAGGTCCAGTACCTATGTAATGATGATTTTGGATACTCACATCACGCGGTAAAATTGCTAGTTGTATGGAACTTACATAGTGTAAGAAAAATAAATTTGGTTTTGCTAAATGAAATCGAATTTGCAGTGGTGATGGCGTTTCAATTTGAACAATTTCTTCTGTTAACCATTCAAAAGGAGAGTGAACTTCTTTTAGTCTTTCAAATGAAAATTGTACATCTTTAGAAGTTAAAACTGTTTCGTTATGAAAATGAATGTCCTTTCGTAAATAAAAAGTCCACGTCAGCCCGTCTTCACTTAATTCCCACGTATGCGCAATGTGTGGTTCCATTTTTTCCGTAACATCGTTATAAACGACTAACGTGTCAAAAATTTGACCCGTAAGATGGCTCTCTGTAGTTACAGCTACAAAAGCCGGATCTAATGGGAATAGCTTTCTCGATATAGGAATCTTTAATATGTCGTACATATCATTTGAAGGTTCGTATCCAAAATGATGATGTAGTTTATTTTCTATCTTTTTTTGAAGTGCAAGGGGTAGGGGTTCTTTTAAAAGAAGAAAGATATCTTTTAACTTTTCTTGCGCTAACAGTTCATCTGTATAGGACTCAATCGCTTCTACGAAATTATGTATAAATAGAATTTCCGTTTTATTCCCGCGGCCTCCCCCTGGAGTCCAGTGAATTAATTGCTCCTCGCTCATTTTCTTTAATAAAATCTTTACGTTTTTCGTACTGCAATATAAAACATCCGCTAATTCTTGTAAGCTATTTCGCATATGTTGTTGATCTTGTGCATGTAGTCTTAGTCTAATGTAATAGTCCATAATTTTCATATATACACTTCCTTCTATTATAAAAGGGGGAACTCTTTAGAATATTCTAACCTTTTTCTTCCTTTTTTTCAAAGTAAAATAAGTAAGCATAAGGAGGGGGAAACAATGGGATTTTGGAGTATGCATCGAAATATAAAAATTAGAATTATAACTTCGTTTTTAACACGTACTGTGTCCACGATGATTTTTCCATTTATGGCGATTTATTTTTCAATAAAGTTAGGTAGTGCGATTGCTGGTGCTTTACTACTCATTAATGTCATAGCTTCATTAGTAATTGGTTTATACGGTGGATATGTTGGAGACCGGCTTGGGCGTAAAAAGGTGATGATTATCGGTCAAAGTATACAAGTCATTTCCATTGCTTGTATGGGAGTTGCGAATTCGGATTATGTAGATTCACCGTGGTTAACATTTGTATTTATGCTAGTGAATAGTTTAGGATCTGGACTTATGAATCCTGCGACAGAGGCGATGTTAATTGATGTGAGTACACCTGAAAATCGAAAAGTGATGTACAGTATTAATTATTGGGCTATTAATTTATCCATTGCGATTGGAGCGATATTTGGAGGGCTACTATTTGAAAACTATAGATTACAATTGTTTATCGTATTAACAGTAGTTGCAATTATTACTTTATATGTGATGGCTGTATATATGGAAGAGGTGTATGTAGCTAGAAAAACAGTAGAAAAGAAAAATGTATTAAAAGATATGGCAGATAGTTATAAAGTCGTAATGAAAGATAGAGCGTTTTTAATTTTTTGTGCAGCAAGTATATGTACGTTATCTTTAGAGTTTCAGATTAATAATTATTTAGGAGTACGTTTGCAGAAGGAATTTGAAACGGTGCACTTTTTATTCGGGAATGGTGTTACGTTTGATTTAACAGGTATTCGCATGCTGAGCTGGATTTCTGCAGAGAACACCATTTTAGTTGTGTTATGTTCAGCACTTCTTATTAAAATGCTGAAAAGCTTCAACGATTTGAAAATCTTATATGTAGGTTTATTCATTTATACAATTGGATTTACAATACTCGGAACGAGCAATAGTTTATGGATTTTATTAATTGCAGGACTTTTCCAAACGGTAGGCGAGATGATGTATGTGCCAGTGCGTCAATCTATTATGGCAGATATGGTGCCAAATGAGGCGAGAGGTTCATATATGGCGATTAACGGAATGGTCTTTCAAATGGCAAAAATGAACGGGGCATTAGGTGTTATGCTAGGTTCATTTCTTGCATCTTGGGGCATGAGTGCTCTCTACTTTATCGTTGGTATGAGCAGTATTTTATTATTTATGAAAGCGATAGGGAAAGAGAAGTATGAGGGGGAGGTTTCTCAAATTGGATAAAACGATATGAAAAGCGATGCTAGAAATCGCTTTTCATATGGCTTTTAAAACGGATCAACTTCAGCTAAATTTGGAGTGGTGCTCGGTTGTAGTAAAAGATTTTTTAACGTTCCTACTTCAGAAAGAGTGACTAATATGTAGCCACTAATCAGTACAATAAGTCCGATGACACGTAACGTTTGTAAGGTTACTTCATTAGTATTCGTTTCCGTTGGATTTGGGGGCGTTGAAGGTGGATTGTTATTCATAAATAAGGCTCCCATCTTTTGTATTTATATATGTGTAAAACCATGATTTAACTTATGGATAGGAATGATATAGTCATTTTCACTATATGAGAACTGCCTATGAAAAGTGATTAGAAATTTGGGGACGAAGAAGGGGGGAATCCGTAGGTCATTAAAAATGACATTCCTTTTTATTTTTCATACAAATAAAAAGGTTAACCAAAGTAGCTAAACAGCTATTTTGGCTAACCTATAGTAACTATCCTAGTATACGCAATGATTCTTCAATAAACGCTGGGATATCTTCAGGTTGTCTACTTGTTACTAGCTGATTTTGGCATACGACAACCTCTTTGTCATGAAAATTTCCGCCGGCATTTTTCAAGTCGACCTCAATGGATTTATATCCAGTTACATCACGTCCTTCAAGTGTTTGTGCAGTGATGAGTAGCTGAGGTCCATGACAAATAGCGAAAACAGGTTTTTTCGCATCCATAAATGATTTGCTAAAGCGAACAAACCGTTCATCTGCACGAAGTATATCTGGGGAAAATCCGCCTGGTATGAAGAGGGCATCAAAGTTCTCTGGAGAAACATCATCGATACCTTTATCAATTACAACTTCACTTTTTCCTTGTTTACCGTGTACCGTTTTCCCTTTTTCTGCTTCAATAGTTGTTAATTCATATCCCTTTTGTTTAAAAGCTTCTGCTGGCTCTGTGTATTCTGTGTCCTCGAAATAATCCGTTATTAAAGTAGCAATTTTTTTACTCATTCTCATCCGCCCCTTACATTATATTATCGGTTCCAGAATCGTCTTTGAGCAATGCGTCGTATTGTCTATTTATTTAATCCCCCCAGTTCGTTTCCCTTGTTAATTTAATACATACCCTTTTTATTAGGACGTAAACATGTATTATCATTTTTTTATGTGAAAATTATAAAAATATCGATTGTGCCGGTGATTCTTGTTTGAGAAGGAAAAATAAAAAGCTAAGGAGAGAATTTATTCTCTCCTTAGCTTTTAAGATAATTCTTTTCGTTAAAACGAGGGAACGCGTTGCTTCGTTTTTGGTACAATAATAAATTTGATCCAAAGTAACCCGATAATCATAATGATAAGGCTATGTAAAAATTGACCTGTAGCAATGAGTATAACAATTGAAAATACAATGAGTTGAATGCTTAGCAATATAAAGATTAAGTGAAGAAATTGATTCATTCGTTTCTCAGTATGAATTGGATATAATGCTGCAATAATATTTCCCGAAAAATATTTCCATAGGGAACGGAGCTGCATAGAAATCATATATAGGACGATATATGCGATAGCGCCTTTTACGTAAATGTTTGGTATAAAATATAAGGCGAAGGCACCGATCAATCCTAAACGAATATATATACCGAAATAATCATTCCCGCGTAAAAATGCGAGTGTATGTAAATAGAAGAAAGTTGCTTGCTTTTTATGTAATAAAGGTTCAATCCAATTTGTAAGCCATTTTCTTTTACTTACTTGCTTATTTAGTTGCGGAACATCGGTGAATATGCTAGCAAATTGATAAAAACGAACGTTCATTTTTTCTTCTTGCTCGATTATGTAATCCCACGGTATTCGTTTTGTAGGCTGTTTTTGCGTATATAGAAGCAGGAAAGCAAGTAGTAAAAGTAATCCGCCTAATATGAGAATGTTTGCTGAGTAAAACAGCATGTAAATGATGAGTGCGTTACAAGTAATACGAATAATGAACCATATGCCGTTTTCATGACTATCACGCCACATCCAATGTATGTACATGTTCCAAGCTTTCGTAATCATTAAAACGATAAAGATTGTACATAAGAAAGGTACAGTTACTTGCAATGATTGTAGCGCAAGTGGAACGAGAATAAGGAACGTAAATAATAATGGGAAAAGCTGAATGATATAATTGTATAGAAGAGATTTTTTGAAATAAGATGTTAATTTCTCTTCTAGTGCTAGTAAATAGACAGCATCAGGTTTTTGAATAAATGTACGGATCGGGCATCTCGTTATAATGAATGTAAGTACAATCGTGATGAGTAGTAAAGATATTCCTTTAGAAGGAGATGCTTTTAGAAACTGAGCATAGTAGTATGCACCAACGCATGAAATAAAGATAAAGCTATATAGTAAACCGTTAATCATACGTGCAAAGTATGTAATGATATTTTGCATATGTTGTTGGAAGCGGCTGCTCCATAGTGATTCAATTGACATGTTTTTCACCTCTTTGTTCTATTATATATGTTTTACAAAAGAAAAAACGAGCAAATTGCGTTATGCAACTTGCCCGTTTTTCTTTTCGTTATTTTTTTTCTGATCACGATTCATTAATGGATAGAAAGCAAAGCCGATTACGAATAAACCAATTCCGAGAAGGAATGTTTTTATATCGGCTGCTCCTGTTTTAATAACCCATAGTGCGTAGCAAAGTGCAATCACTGCGACTATGCCATCTGTAATTCTTGCCCGCATTTCATTTTTATACGTTTCACCAGTTGCGACTAGTTTTAACTGGAAGATTGGTGAAACGAGATATGGAATGAGGTAGGCCAGTGTTGATACGGTAATAACGAATGTATAAGCTTCCGCAATTGTTCCTGATAATGTTGAGAATAAGAACACTTGCGACATAATGTTTGTTAATCGTAATGAATAAATTGGACTTCCTTTTTTGTTTGTTTTTGTGAAGAAGGAAGGGAAGAAACCTTCTTTTGCTGCTTGATACGGTACTTCTGAGCTTAATAAAATCCAGCCTAAGATGGAACCGAATAGGGAAGTAAGAGCAAGTAATGCCATCAGTTTCCCTCCGCCATGACCCATTGCAGCGTTTAGTGCGTCTGCTAAAGGACGTTCAGAAGTTTGTAATTTATCAATGTGAAGTACACCCATTGTTAAAATTGTAATTCCTAAGTAAATCGCAACTGTAATAAGTAATCCCGCAACTGTTGCGCGTTTTACCGTTTTTGGAGAAACGGCACGGTTTGATAAAAGAACCGCTGATTCAATTCCGATAAATGCCCAAAGCGTCGTAAGAGCAGCTAAGTTTACTTGTGAAAGAAGGCCATGTGATACACCTGATTTATCGATCATCGGTGTGTACCATTGTCCAAACTTAGAAGCTTCGAATGCAAATAACGTAACGACGATGAATAATAGGAATCCAGTTACTTTCGTTGTTGTTGCTAAGAAGTTTAGCTTTCCAGCTCCGCTTACACCGTTTGTTAATATAATATGAGTTCCCCAAAGTAAGATGGAACAAATCGTAAATGTAATTAGTTTTCCGACTTCTACATTAAAAGAACCGATTGAAAATAGTAGTCGTGTATCTTTCATAATCGGGAAGAAGAGAGATAAATATCCCGCAAATGATGTAATGATGGCAACGTTACTTGCCCAGTTTGCAACCCAATATCCCCATACCATACTGAAACCAGCCATTTTTTTCTTTTTTGGTGTTGAGAATAAAGCATATGCATGACTTTGTGGTCCTGTCGTTAAATCAGGACGACGAATTGCTAAATTACCGAAAACAAGAGCTAGCATTAAAACACCAAACCCTGTTGTTAACCAAGCTAAAGTGACACCGAGAGGGCTTGCTGTTTGTGCCAACGTACTTGGCACCATGAAAATACCAGCGCCAACCATGTTACCGACAACGAAAGCTGTTAGTACCCAAAAGCCCCATTTTTTTTGTTGCATAGAAAATACCTCCAAAGTTAGTATAACCAAGTCAAGCGAGGAGATATGTATGTCTTCCTGAGTCAGGAAGAGAAGTCCCAAACAAAACAAAAAAAGCACGTAATTTGCCGCTACATGCTTTCTATCTTATAAGAAACCCACGACATACCTCTCGATAGCTCTCCACAAACGAAACGTTTGTGACAGTTCTGCACTTATTCAATGCAGACCCAGCAAGCGTGCATGGTGGACACGGGCTTACTTCGGCAATCATTCCTTTCTCATTCGTTCATCAATGCCACTACATCTCCTGAAATGATACTCTTAATGACTGCAACCTCTACCTCACCGAGATACGAATGAGGATTTAAATATTAATTTAACGTATTTAAGAGTAACAAATGAATTTTTATACGTCAATGGATATAGTAATAATCAGATTATAGAGAAGAGTTTGTGATTAAAAGTAAGAGGGATTATTATGTAATATTGAATTTTCATAATATAATAAATGTTATTAGCGCTAGATGATTGAAAAGGGGATGAAGTATATGTCTGTATGTCATAAACATTCAGTAATAGGTGTGTTAGATTCGGGAGTTGGGGGATTAACAGTTGCGAGAGAAATTATAAGACAATTGCCTAAAGAGAGCATTTATTATATTGGTGATAATGAGCGTTGTCCGTATGGGCCAAGAAGTGTAGAAGAGGTACAATCTTTCGTATTTGAAATGGTTGAGTTCCTCAAACAGTTTCCATTAAAAGCTCTAGTTGTAGCATGTAATACTGCTGCAGCGGCTGCATTGACCGCGCTGCAAGAAGCACTTTCTATTCCGGTTATTGGCGTTATACATCCAGGAGCAAGAGCGGCAATTAAAGTGACAAAGAAAGGGGAAATCGGAGTAATTGGAACTGTAGGTACGATAAAATCTAATATGTACGAAAAAGCATTGCATGAGCTTGATACATATTTGAAAGTGCATAGTCATGCGTGCCCGACTTTAGCTACAGTTGTAGAAAATCAATTAGAAGATACAGCATATGTAACCGAGCAAGTGAAACAAGCTTTACTGCCATTAACGAAAGAAGATATAGATACGCTAATTCTCGGATGTACGCATTATCCACTTTTAGAGTCCTATATTAAAAAGGAACTAGGAGAAGATGTAACGATTATTAGTTCTGCGGAAGAAACAGCGATAGAGTTAAGCACAATTTTGCAGCACAAAGGAATTCTGTCTGACAATTTGAATCCGGAGCATCAATTTTTTACAACAGGCTCTGTTTCATCATTTGAACATATTGCGGAGAGATGGCTAGGATATCAAATTTCTGTAAAATGTGTGAATTTACCTATGGAAAAACAACTAGTGAACTAATTTGTATAAAAAGAAGCTGATCTAATTTAAGATCAGCTTCTACATATAAGATTAAACTAAGTTTAATACAGTTACTTTTTCACGTGTCATAGACTCAAGGCTCTTACGAATACCTTGTGCGCCCATACCTGAACCTTTTACACCGATGAATGGGAAGTGGTCAGGGCCGCGCTCTGTGCGTCCGTTAATTTGAACAGAACCAGTTTCGATTTTGTTAGCAATTGCAAATGCTTTGTTAATGTCTTTAGTGAAGACACTTGCTTGCAGACCGAACTCTGATTTGTTAGCAATTTCAATTGCTTGCTCATCTGAAGAAACACGGATGATTGGAAGGATTGGGCCGAATGGCTCTTCCCAAGCAACTTTCATGTCTTCTGTTACGTGGTCGATTAATGTTGGGTAAATTAAGTTACGCTCACGTTTGTTACCGATAACGATCGTTGCACCCTTTTCTACAGCGTCGTCAACTAAACCTTGAACGAAATCAGCAGATTTGTCGTCGATTAATGGAACGATTGTGCTGTCTTGTTCTGGAGATCCAACTGATAGTTTAGCTACTTGCTCTTGTAATAAGTCAACAAGCTCGTCCGCTACGTTTTCGTGTACAAGTACGCGTTTAATAGCTGTACAACGTTGACCAGAGTAAGAAAATGCACCGCTTACGATATGGTTTGCAGCATCTTGTAAGTCAGCATCTTCACGAACGATACCAGGATCTTTACCACCAAGTTCTAATACAAGTGGAATCATGGAAGCTTTTTTCGCTAAATGTTTACCTGTGTTTGTACCACCTGTGAACGATACCATATTGATGCCTTCGTGTTCTACTAAGTAGTCACCAATTACAGAACCGCGTCCTGTCGCTACATTCACAAGACCTTTTGGAAGGCCAGCTTTATGAAGTGCTTCCACCATTTTAATACCGCTAATTGCACCTTGAGTTGCTGGTTTGAAAATAACAGCGTTACCCATAATTAATGCTGGCGCAAGTTTTGCAGCAGATAAGTTTACTGGGTAGTTAAACGGTGCGATTGCTAATACAACACCAAGTGGTGCACGTTGGATAATCGCAAGTTTAGATTTTGTACCGCCCGGGAAGCTATCGCCCATCATGCTTTCTCCGTGCATATGTAAAGCTTCTTCGATTGTGTAACGAATGAAGTCAGCTGTACGAACAACTTCTTTCTTAGCATCTTTATATCCTTTACCGACTTCTTTCATAATGATATCAGCAATTTCATCTTGCATATTTACGAGCTCATCAGCCCATTTATATAAGTATTTTGCGCGATCTTGTAGAGAAGCTTCCGCCCATGATTTTTGAGCTTCTTTTGCAGATGCAATTGCTTCATCTACTTCTCCGCGAGTAATTGCTTGTACTTGTCCAATTACTTCGTGTAAGTATGGAGATGGAATTTCGATTGTTTCTCCTGAAGAGCTTTCGCTCCATTCTCCGTTTAAATAAAATTTGTACGTATTGCTAGTTGTCATGATTAGTCCTCCTAAAATAGCAACTTGTAAGAGTGAGTATAAGGTGATTGTAGGGGGTTTGATAACATTTTTCAAATGAAATGTTTGTGAAAACGATTTCTTATTTCTTTTTTATTTTGTATGCCCTTTCTTGCAGAATATTCCCTTATTTCAAAATGATGTAGCGTATATTTTCATTCAGTCTGTAAAAAAGTAATTGACAGAATACTCAATAAAGTTGTAAGATTATAAATGGAAAATAAATGAAGGGGGTGTGCGTAATGATTGTAATCGTAAATGTAATGGGCTTAGCTCTGTTAAACGGCAGAAAACATTCATATCATTACGCAACCCGTACGGATATATAGGGCATCTTTGTCTTATAAAAAGCGTACGTTGCGTATATCGTAACGTACGCTTTTTATGCATTTTTGTGCATATCGTCAAGCGGCGGTATGCTTTTTTTGTTTATTTTCCATGTTACTAAATAAAATTTTGGAAGGTGGAAAAATGTGATGAGATTGTATGGGTTACGAAATGTAAATGTGATGGGTCTGGATAGTGGATAAAGAAACGAGAGGTAAACGAGAATGAGAAGGGAGAGGTTATATTGTTTTCAGTATTACTAAAGTTAAGATGGTTTTTTAAAGAACATTGGAAGAGATATAGTATCGCCATTGGTGCACTTTTAATTGTAAATATAGTTGAAGTTATTCCTCCGAAAGTACTCGGGGTTACGATTGATAATATAAAAACAGGAACGTTATCAAACGAAGCTATTATACAGTCTATTCTTATTTTAATTGGGGTTACGATCGTTGGATATGGCCTCACTTTCGTATGGCAGCATCAATTGTTTGGCGGTGCATTCGTACTTGAGAAAACGATGCGCTCTAAATTCATGGGGCATTTACTTAAGATGACGCCGACTTTTTATCAAAAAAATCGTACTGGCGATTTAATGGCGAGAGCGACAAATGATTTAAAAGCAATCGCTATGACAGCTGGTTTCGGTATATTAACGCTCGTGGATTCGAGTTTATATATGCTTACTATTGTCTTTATGATGGGATTTACAATTAGTTGGGAGCTTACATTTGCGGCACTTATACCGCTTCCGATTATGGCATATGCGATGAATATATATGGAAAGAAATTGCATGAAAGATTTACAGTTGCGCAAGATGCGTTCGGTGATATGAACGATAAAGTATTAGAATCGATCGCTGGTGTGCGCGTTATTCGCGCGTATGTACAAGAGAACGCAGATCAGGAAAGATTTCATCATTTAGGAGATGACGTCTACGAAAAGAATATGAAGGTAGCAAGAATCGATGCACTATTCCAACCAACTGTGAAAATGCTTGTTGGCCTTAGTTATTTAATTGGTTTAGTGTACGGTGCATATCTTGTATTTCAATCAAAGGTGACGCTTGGGGAACTCGTTTCATTTAACGTGTATTTAGGGATGATGATTTGGCCGATGTTCGCAATTGGCGAATTAATCAATGTTATGCAAAGAGGAAATGCTTCATTAGACCGTGTAAATGAAACGTTAGCGTATGAACCAGATGTAAAGGATCCGAAACATCCAAAGGTTGTACAAGAGCCGGATTATATTCAGTTTGATGATGTTACCTTTTCATATCCTTCATCAACTGAAACAAATTTAAAGAAGGTTTCGTTTACATTAAAACAAGGAGAAACGCTTGGTGTTGTCGGGAAAACAGGAAGCGGAAAGACGACGCTTGTCCGTCAGCTTCTTCGTCAATATCCGCTTGGAGATGGGGATATTGCAGTCTCTGATGTGAGGTTAGATAAAATGACGAATGAAAATGTACTCGGCTGGATTGGATATGTACCGCAGGAACATATTTTGTTCTCAAAAACAGCGAGAGAAAATATTTTATTCGGAAATAGGGAAGCGACGGAAGAAGAACTCGAGAAAGCGATTGAAATCGCGGCGTTTAAAAAGGATTTAGAGTTTTTACCAGAAGGGTTAGAAACGCTCGTTGGAGAGAAAGGTGTTTCTTTATCAGGAGGACAAAAACAAAGGATCTCGATTGCGCGAGCTGTTATTCAAAATCCAGAAATTTTAATCTTGGACGATTCTTTATCAGCTGTTGATGCTCGTACGGAAGCTGCGATCATTGACAATATAAGAACAGAAAGAAGCGGAAAGACGACGATTATTACGACGCATCGTTTATCTGCAGTTCAACATGCGGATTGGATTCTCGTTATGGATGACGGGCAAGTAATAGAAGAAGGTACACATGATCAGCTTGTTAAGAGTGGAGGCTGGTATGCTGAGCAGTTTGAAAGACAACAAGGGGAAAGTGAAAGTGCGGATAGTGGGGTGAAAATATGAGCGTTTCAAAACGATTGTTTCAATATGCGATGAAGGTGAAAGGGACGATTTTTGCAGCGATGCTAATGTTATTTATTTTCGTCATCGCAGAGCTTGCGGGTCCTTTCGTCGCGAAAACGATGATTGACGATCATATCGTTGGAATAGAGAAGCCTTGGTATGAAACAGAAAAGAGTGAAGAGGCTGTTTCGTATAATGGCGCCTTTTATAAGCGAAGCGATCGCTTCCAGGAAGGTGAGAAAAAAGGAAAAGAAGTACGCGTGATGCAGGTCGGTTTTCAATATTACTTTGTACCGAATAAAGTAAATCTGGAAGGGTCACGGACTGTAAAAGGTGATATGATTACCGTTCAAAACGGTAAGGCGGTGCAAGTGTATAAAGCGAAAGCATTGACGAAAGAAGAAGTGTTTGCGTTTTATAAACCAGAAATAAACCGTCTATTATTACTTGGTGGTGGATACTTCGCTTTATTAGTAGTCGTATCCTTGTTTGCATACGGAAAGCAGTTTTTCTTACAGAAGGCGGCGAACAAAATTATTCAAATTATGAGGGAAGATGTCTTTTCTCATATTCAAACGTTGCCGATTCGTTATTTTGATCATTTACCAGCAGGGAAAATTGTATCGCGTGTAACGAATGATACAGAAGCCATTCGTGATCTATACGTAACGGTACTTGCGACATTCGTTTCAAGTATCATCTATATTATTGGGATATTTGCCGCGCTATTTTTACTTGATGTAAAATTGGCGACGTTATGTTTACTCATTATCCCGATTTTAATCGTTTGGGCCATTCTTTATAGAAAGTATGCGTCTGTATACAATCATAAAATGCGTTCGCGTTTATCTGATATTAACGGAACAGTGAATGAATCCATTCAAGGAATGCCAATTATTCAAGCGTTTCGTCAAGAGCGTGAAACGAAAAAAGAGTTTGAAGAATTAAATGGCGATTATTTTAAGTATCAAAATAAAATTTTGAATTTAAATGCAGCAACTTCTCATAATTTAGTATCCGTATTAAGAAATATCGCTTTCACAGGTGTGATTTGGTATTTCGGTGGAGCTTCATTAAGTGCTACAGGCGTCATTTCTCTAGGGATACTGTATGCGTTCGTTGATTATTTAACACGATTGTTCTCACCGATTACAAATATGGTGAATCAGCTTGCTAACTTGGAACAATCGCGTGTTGCATCAGAGCGTGTTTTTGAATTGTTAGAGGAAAAAGGAGAAACAGTAGAAGAAGAACGTATGCCTCGCTTACAAGGAAATGTAAAGTTTGATAATGTATCGTTTTCTTATAATGGAAAAGATGAAGTGTTAAAAAATATTTCTTTTGAAGCGAAACAAGGCGAGACGGTAGCACTTGTCGGTCATACTGGATCAGGAAAAAGTTCCATTATGAATGTACTTTTTCAGTTTTACGAGTTTGAAAAAGGAAAGCTTACGATTGATGGTCATGATGTAAAAGAGATGCCGAAACAAGCAACTCGTGAACATATGGGAATTGTACTGCAAGATCCGTTTTTATTTAGCGGAACAGTAGCATCTAATGTAAGTTTAGAAAATGAAAACATTTCAAAAGAGCGCATTGTAAAAGCGTTGCGTGATGTTGGTGCTGAAAGATTTGCGAACAATATAAATGAAGGAATTACGGAGAAAGGAAGTACACTTTCAACCGGAGAACGTCAGCTTATATCGTTTGCTAGAGCACTTGCATTTGATCCAGCCATTTTAATTTTAGATGAAGCGACGTCTAGTATTGATACAGAGACGGAAGCGATGATTCAACAAGCGTTAGAAGTTGTGAAAAAAGGAAGAACGACATTTATTATCGCTCACCGACTTTCAACGATTAAAAGCGCAGATCAAATTATCGTGCTTGATAGAGGGACGATTTTAGAAAAAGGCTCTCATGATGAACTAATGAAAAAGCGCGGGCGTTATTACGATATGTACAAAACGCAAATGGAAGGGAACCAGAGCGCTTAATATGTATGGCGGAGAACTTGTGATTTTCACAAGTTCTTTTTTTAATGAATCAGGGCAGTTAAATAAGAAGTATTATTTTACCTTTCGTACAATAAATGCTATATTAAAAAATGTTACTTATTTTTTGTATGTGGCGTTATTTTTCCCTTTTGTTTGATTATGAAGAAAAAGGATAAACTAAATAAGAACATTTTCATTGAAAAATTGTTCAAGATTGCATACAATCAATATAGTTTTTAAATTCCTATCAGAATACTTGGAGGATTATCATCATGAAAAAATTATTTTCAGTACTTGCAGTAACTACATTAGCAATCGGGATTGTAGCGGGCTGCGGTAAAGAAGAGAAAAAAGATACAGCTAGTCAAGACGCGTTACAAAAGATTAAACAAAGCGGTGAACTTGTAATTGGTACAGAAGGTACATATCCACCATTTACGTTCCACGATTCAAGTAATAAATTAACTGGATTTGACGTTGAATTAGCAGAAGAAGTTGCAAAACGTTTAGGAGTAAAACCTGTATTTAAAGAAACACAATGGGATAGCTTACTTGCTGGTTTAGATGCAAAACGTTTCGATATGGTTGCAAACGAAGTTGGTATTCGTGAAGACCGTCAAAAGAAATATGACTTCTCTAAACCGTATGTTTCATCTTCAGCGGCATTAGTTATTGCAAAAGATAAAGATAAACCTGCTACATTTGCTGATGTAAAAGGATTAAAAGGAGCACAATCTTTAACAAGTAACTATGCAGATATTGCTAAGAAAAATGGTGCGGAAATCGTTGGTGTAGAAGGATTTAGCCAAGCGGCAGAATTATTAGCTTCAGGACGCGTGGATTTTACAATTAATGATAAATTATCAGTGTTAAACTATTTAGAAACGAAAAAAGATGCAAAAATTAAAATTGTAGATACAGAAAAAGAAGCTTCAGAAAGTGGATTTTTATTCCGTAAAGGTAGCACTAAGCTTGTACAAGAAGTAGATAAAGCGTTAGAAGATATGAAAAAAGATGGTACGTATGACAAAATAGCGAAAAAATGGTTCGGTGAAAATGTATCTAAGTAGTGCATTAGTTTCAGATCGATTGTCTACTTGGATGGATATTATGCAGTCTTCCTTCATGCCTATGCTGAAGGAAGCTGTTTTTACGACAATTCCATTAACGCTAATTACATTTATTATCGGCCTTATACTTGCGACGTTAACGGCGCTTGCACGTATTTCAGGTAGTCGTATTTTACAATGGATTGCTCGTATCTATGTATCTATCATTCGCGGAACGCCACTTCTTGTACAGTTATTTATTATTTTCTATGGTCTTCCAACTCTTAATGTTGAAGTTGAGCCATATACAGCAGCAGTTATTGGATTTTCATTAAATGTCGGTGCATATGCATCTGAAATTATTCGTGCTTCTATCCTTTCTATTCCGAAAGGGCAGTGGGAAGCAGCTTACACAATTGGGATGACATATCCGCAAGCGTTAAAACGTGTTATTTTACCACAAGCAACGCGCGTATCCATTCCGCCGCTTTCGAATACATTTATTAGTTTAGTGAAAGATACTTCATTAGCATCGTTAATTTTAGTAACAGAAATGTTCCGAAAAGCGCAGGAAATTGCGGCAATGAACTATGAGTTTTTAATTGTTTATTTCGAAGCAGGTCTTATTTATTGGGTTATTTGTTTCTTATTATCAATCGTACAACAGATGTTAGAAAAGCGTTCAGAACGCTACACATTAAAATAATCCTTTTACAAAAGGAGTTTTTGTTTTTATGATCTCAATTCAGCACTTACAAAAAAGTTTCGGAGATAATACCGTACTAAAGCATATAGATTTATCAGTTGAGAAGGGAGAAGTTGTTGTTATTATCGGGCCATCTGGATCTGGTAAAACGACATTCTTACGTTGTCTTAACGTGTTAGAAACGCCAAACGCTGGTCATATTCGTATCGGTAATAAAGAGCTTAACTTCTCTCAAAAAGTAACGAAGAAAGATATTGTCAATCTTCGTACGCAAACAGGTATGGTATTCCAGCACCATAACTTATTCCCGCATCTAACAGCGCTTCAAAATGTAATGGAAGGGCTCGTTACAGTGAAAAAGATGGGGAAAGAAGAAGCGAAGAAAAAAGCAAACTATTTCCTTGAAAAAGTTGGTCTTGCGGATAAAGTAGACTTATATCCGTTCCAATTATCAGGCGGACAACAACAGCGCGTTGGAATTGCTCGCGCGCTTGCGATGGAGCCGGAAGTGTTACTATTTGATGAGCCGACGTCAGCACTTGATCCTGAACTCGTTCAAGAAGTTCTAAAAGTAATGAAGGAACTTGCTAAAGAAGGTATGACGATGGTCATTGTAACGCACGAAATGCGCTTTGCACATCAAATTGCGAACCGCGTTATCTTCATGGATGGCGGTGTCGTTGTCGAACAAGGTACACCAGAAGAAGTTTTTACAAATCCAAAAGAAGAACGTACGAAGAAGTTTTTACAAATGTTGCAATAAATGAAGGAAGGTCTCAAGGCATATGCCTTGAGACCTTTTTGCCATATATATTTATTTGTGGAATCCGCCAAGGCTTTGCTCAGCCATTGCAACTAGACGTTTTGTGATTTCGCCACCAACAGAACCGTTAGCACGAGCTGTAGAATCTGCTCCTAATTGTACACCAAATTCTTGAGCGATTTCGTACTTCATTTGGTCGATTGCAGCTGTTGCTCCTGGTACTACTAATTGATTTGAAGAATTTTGGTTTGCCATAGGAATATATCCTCCTTAGAGTTATAAAAATTTTTTGGTTGGACTAGCTGGAGTTGAACCAGATTATCGCCCCGTTTGGCGCTAATCCATCGGTAATTAAGTTTGTACTCATAGTATGGATGTTACCTAGAAAGATATACGAAATAATAATTTGTAAATTTTGTAAAAAAATCTTAGTGATTTCGTAAATTATGAAATAAGAGTAATCGTTTTATTTTTTAGAAAGAAGGTAAAACTAAGAGCGATATGAAATATATTTTTCTTTTTGTATCCTGCTATTTTGAGGAGAATGTAAGTAAGAATGGGACAAGCTGCTCCTATACGTAGCTAGATACAATTATATGGAGGAATCGTGATGGGAATTTGTCCGCTTTGTAACGCATTAGAATCACAAACATATTCTTGTCAAAATTGCCAAAGTATACTCCAAGATTATGGGAAGGCTGTAGATTACATAGACGATTATAGTGCGTATATGGACCAAGAATTGTTGAGTGCAGTAGATGGATTAACACATAATAATTCAAATAAATATTGCAATCATATTTTTTATTGCGGAGTATGTAACGTGGAAACAGAGGTTGTCGTAAAACTTGTGTAAATAGAAAACTTCCACCTTATGAATGAGGTGGAAGTTTTTGTTTTTGTATTTGTGAGTGAATCATAGGGGATGGGATATGCTCGTTGTTTGAGGAAGCCTCTGATTTTATTTGAGACATTTTTTCTTTTGTATCGCGCAAAGAATGTTCAGTTAAGTAGATGGCATATTCGTAAAATAATTGGCGCGTTAGTTCACTCTGTTCTTTTAACTTGGCATCTTGGAATACAGTTCGCCCTGGTTTAGAGTTTGCTTCAAAGAGCCACGGGTTTTCCTGCGTGTCTAAACCGATATCAAAACCGATTTCTCCAATATTTCCAGTTACTTGTTCATCGAGCGCGTAACTAATTTGTAAGGCGGTATGTTTTAACTTATTTTCAATTTGAATTTGTTTCGTTGAATCTGGAAAAAGTTCTTGTAGCAATTTCGTATCGCCACCGCTATTTACATGCGTTGTTAAGCTACCTTTGCCAGCAATTTTTGCGACGATTGCACTGACCATCCATTGGCCGAAATGATTTTTATTTGTATGAATGCGGAAATCAACAGGTTGCCCATCGAAGCGTAGCAAGGAGATACCTTGTTGTACGATAAACTTTTTTAAATCATGTCCTTTTAACACATGGTTCAGAAGTGTTTCTAATGATTGGTACTTTCTTAGTTTATTTTCTTCATTTTCGCGATAACGACAGTAGTAGCAATTCTCTGTTTGGGAATAAAATATTTGATGAATGTTTCTACCGAAGCTACCATGAATCGGTTTCATGTAAATGGATTTATACGTTCCGAGAAATCGTTCCACTTGTTCGAAGTGCTGAAATGTTTCTGTGTTTGGTAATAACGGCATAATGGATTCATCTTTCATAAGAAGTTGATGCACTTCCCATTTATTAAAAAAACCTGGATTAAACCATGGAATCGCATAGTCATGCTCTAACTTTCTTTTTGCTCTTACAATCGGTTTATAACTTTCGGCTTTCCGATTTGGTAATCGATCGTAAATGACATTCGGTAAAGGGACTTTTTTCTTTATCCACTTTTCCTCTTGAAAGAAATACCCTTCAATTGTTTCGTCTTCCCAGTCTATATGTTGCACACCAAAAACGAATACAAATGGTCGTAAGGTGAATGGTGGCGTTAGTAACTCGCCAAGAGAAATTGAACGGTTCCCTAAAGGATTAGAAGCGCCATCGTTAAAACCAGTTGTGAAAATCCCGATTAATGGTCCGAAAATAATCGTTTGGTTTTGTGTGAATGCATGGATAGTAGTGGAATGAGGAAGTAAAAGTTTCTCTGCAATTTGTTTTCCAATAATGATTTCGCGAGTAAAGGAATAATGAATTTTTACCTCTTCACTTGCAACATGGCGTAGGCCGAAGGAAAGGGATGTAATTGGTGGTGTGATGGAAAAAATATAAGGTAAAGTAATACTATTTGGATGCTCATCTGAAATATTTAATGTATATATGTGCTCTTTCAAAATAGACTTACCCCCTTTCTTTATGGTGTAAAGCGACTAAATTGTAATGGTCCGTGATATATTTTTTCAGCTAATGAATCACTATGGCGAATGTAATGTTCGTAAGGGGGAATCGTGTTGACATACATAAGCCAAATTGCCCCTTTTTGATCCATAATAGTGGAAAGCTCTAGCTCGAATAACGAAGAATAAGATTGATCTAGTGTTTGAAATACTTCATTTATAATGTCTTGTAAAGCGTCCTGTAATAATTGTACACCGGTACTAGATAGTACGTATTTAATTTTTGAAAATGCATGCAGAGAGGAATCATCGGTTACCGAAAGTAAAAGTTGATTCGGAAATGAACTTTTTTGTATAAACTGACCGATAACGTTCCACTTCTGTTCTTTATTTTTTTGCAAAATGGTCCGAATATGGAGCGGGTATGTTAATTGATTTGGTGGTTGCAGCATTATATGGGTGATGTAACGTGCTGATCGTATATTAGATTTGTACCAAGAAATAAATTCATCGGTCCGTTTAATGGGAGTAGAAATATGATAGGCATCATTTATCGTATCAATATGAAATGTTTTATTTTTATAAACGATCCGGTACAGACTTTCATTGGAATGTGCGTTAGTAGGACGTATAATAATATCTTTTGTTTTTAATAACAGTTTGAAAACGTTGTGTATCGTTGCTATTTCAAATTTTGGTATATAAGGTGATAATTTTTTATTCGTGAGAAATACATCATGTAGTTCGCTTAAGTCAATGAGTGTGTTATTTAAAAAGGTAGTGGAAGGACGGTTGTGTAGTGAGTGAATAATTGATTTTGCCTTGTCGAAGTCCGTTTCCTCGTTAAAAGAAGAACGGTCATATATATAAGAAGGAATAGGGAATGTTTGCTCTTTCCATTTTCCTGTATCTGTATCATAAATCAGACCAGAAATAAGATCTGTTTTAGGATCAATACAAAATGGCGTAAACTGTGCAACGACATTATGATAAAGCCGAGCGCGTTTAGCGATTTCGGTGTAATACGTTTGCTCATAATGAGGCTGAGAAGTTAAAATACCGAGAACCAACGAAATCACTCCTTTACTAACAAAATGTTGACATAATAGGCGAAGCTATATATTGCAAATACGTTTTTATACCATTATACTTTTGTCCGTATGATGATATGCTATAGTTTTGGAGAAGCGAAAGGTTGATTGTAATGAATATATGGTTAAGTATGTTAACGACGACAGGGCTCGGAGCAATTATTGGAGGGTTCACAAATCATTTAGCAATAAAAATGTTATTTCGTCCTCATCGCCCTATGTATATTGGGAAGTTTCAAGTGCCATTTACACCAGGATTAATTCCGAAGCGCCGTGATGAGCTTGCTGTTCAATTAGGGAAAATGGTTGTAGAGCATTTGTTAACGCCGGAAGGAATCGGAAAGAAGTTAACGAATGAAGAGTTTCAAAAAGGTTTAATCCACTGGGCACAAGTAGAAGTGGATAAAGTAATGACGAATGAACAATCACTGCGAAATATGTTAGAAAAATGGAACGTAGCGCATGTAGAAAAAGAAGTAACTGAGAAAATCGAACAGGTAATTACAGAAAAGATTCAGGCATTTTTAGAAGAGTACTATACATATACATGGGAACAAGCTTTACCTCATTATGTTCACGAGAAAATAGAGAGTGCGATTCCAAATGTTTCGGCATTTATTTTAGGGCGAGCAACTCAGTTTTTTGAGAGTGAAGAAGGTAAAGCACGTCTTTCAAAAATGATTGATGATTTCTTTGCTTCTAGGGGAACGCTACTTAACTTAGTCGGAATGTTTTTAGGGAATGTAAGTGTAGCGGATCGTGTGCAGCCTGAGGTTATTAAGTTTTTAGGGCAAGATGGCACAAAGAAGCTTTTAACTGAAGTACTGCAAAAAGAGTGGGAAAAGTTAAAAGGAAGAGATGTAAAAGAAGTAGAAACGTTTGTAGAAAAAGAAATGATTGTAAGCTCCATATTGTCTGCAGTTAAAGTGGAGGAAACAGTGAGTAAGTTTTTAAATCAATCTGTGCAGCAAGTATGTGAACCGGTTCGAGAAACAATGATAGAAAAGGTAGTCCCGAGTGCAGTAACGAAAGGCTTGAAGTGGGGAGCAAAAAACGTAGAAAGTATACTAAATAATCTCCACTTGGCGGAAATTGTCCAGCAAGAGGTATCTACATTTTCAACGGAGAGACTAGAAGATTTAGTGCTGTCCATTACAAAAAATGAACTAAAAATGATTACGTATTTAGGTGCCTTATTAGGCGGTATGATTGGAATTGTGCAAGGATTATTACTGTTGTTTCTTAAATAATAAGATATGTACATACAAATAAAAGTGAAATTTCTTCACATCTCTTGCATAGTTTGATATGGTAAGAAGAGGTGCGTATGTAAATGCACGTAAAAGGCAGTGCGTATGATAAGCGCTAGCCTTCTAAAGGAGGAAAAATAAAATGACAAAAAACATTCATGATGTAGCATATGAATTACAAAAAGCAATCGCTGAAAACGATGACTTCAAAACGTTAAAAGAGAGCTACGCAGCAGTTCAAGCTGATGCTGCTTCAAAGAACTTATTCGATGAGTTCCGTACAATGCAACTTAGCCTACAACAAAAAATGATGCAAGGCCAAGAAATCACTGAAGAAGACAACCAACAAGCACAAGAAGTTGTAGCTCGCATTCAACAAGATGCTAAAATCACAAAGTTAATGGAAACTGAGCAACGCCTAAACGTTGTAATCGGCGACGTTAACAAAATTATCATGAAGCCACTTGAAGAGTTATATAGCGCGCAACAACAAGCGTAATGAGAGAAGACGCCCCTTGGATGGGCGTCTTTTTTGTTTGTTATTTGTGGAAATACTCCGTCTCAATCTCCTTCTCCTTCAAAAACTTTTCAATTTCTTTTTGCTTCCTACCATTCACTTTCTCAAAGCGTTTTGTAAAAGAAAAATCAGTCTTGAACAAGTTGCCATCTTCAGCGAGTTTGTCTAATTCTTGCTCTAGTTCCACTGAAAGTGCCGTAGACGATGAAATATATTCATGAATTTCCTTCGAAGGCTGTTTGTAATCAGCAGGAATCGTATTGTTACTAATAAAATGATGGAAGTTCGCATCGTTTTGTTGAGCTAAATCTATTAGTTTTTGTAATTTCTCTCGGTCGGATTCAGTAACCTTCTCGTCAGACATGGCTGACGAAAGTGGAACGATGTTTTCGTATAACTCCCCGCTGTAATCTAAATAAGTTTTTATATTTTGTTTCATCTCGTCTTCATTAATCATTTCATTTTTCTTTGAGGAAGTGAATATCGTTTCTGGAATTTTAACTGTAACATCTTTAATAGATTGTACATCGTCTAATTTATTATATTGTGTATCATGTGAACAAGCTGGTAGCAATAAAATTGTAAGTGACATGAGTGGGTATAACATATACTTTTTCATCTTAATCTCCTTTTGCATTAGTGTCTTTGTAAAATAGCTATATTCCATTTCAAATACTTTACTAAAAGTGCATATAGATGTTTGATCATTTGATAACTTATGACGGATATGAGTAAACCGACGCAAAAAGCGATAAACACATTATAAACATCGGAGTAACTAATTTGATGAAACCCTTTAAAAAATCCTAACCCTATTAATAAAATAGGTGAAATGATTAATACTGGAGTAGCAATGATAAGTGCTAGAATAATCGGTAATAAAAAGAGTAGTACGAAAAAGGCGATAAAGATAAAGGCAAAGTTTAAAACACTTAAGCTCATAACAGAAAATAGTGCAGTTATCATATTTTTGAAGCTGCGTTTCTTGTCAGCATTGCTTATTGCATAGGAAACATTCAGTTCTTTCGCGATCGTTTTAGGGTTTCCTAGTTTTCTAGCAATTTCTTCTTCACATTTTCCGTCTTGTTTACCACTAATAAAATGAGTTTCGTACTCTAAAATAATATCTTTCTTTTCTTCATTAGGCATATTCCGCAGGGAAGAACTAAGTTGTTCTAAAAATTCACTTTTGTTCATAATAATCACTTTCCTTTATAGAATGATGAATGAAAGCTGAGAATCGTATCTTTTGAAAAGGGGGTTGCGAATTACAATTAATGGGTATTCCATTATTTACAAATATATCATTTAGTATTATTCTTTGCAAGGTACTGATATTTTTTTAATACTGTGATGAGGTGGAGGTTTTTTTAGCTTTTTTCGAGGAGATATAAAAATATTATTTTAAGATAAACAAAGGGTTGTAAGCGTATTCCTTATTGTTTGTCAAAATAATGTCAAATTCATATTGTTGGAAAAATAATGCATTTGTAATATAATGATAAATAATACTTCACCACATTAATTAACTAGGTGAAATTCAAAATCTTTATTACACAAATTATGAAACAAAGGAATGATTAGTTTGAGTACAGGTGTAAAAGCAAACGACGTGAAGACAAAAACAAAAGGAGCAGATCTTGTTGTTGATTGTTTAATTAAACAAGGTGTTACACATGTTTTCGGTATTCCAGGAGCAAAGATTGACTCTGTATTTGATGTACTGCAAGAAAGAGGACCAGAGTTAATTGTTTGTCGTCATGAACAAAATGCAGCATTTATGGCAGCTGCGATTGGTAGATTAACAGGAAAACCGGGCGTATGTCTTGTAACTTCAGGACCAGGGACATCAAATTTAGCGACAGGTCTTGTTACTGCGAATGCGGAGAGTGATCCCGTTGTTGCTTTAGCTGGTGCAGTTCCGCGTACAGATCGATTAAAACGTACGCACCAATCTATGGATAATGCTGCACTATTCGAACCAATCACAAAATATAGCGTAGAAGTAGAGCATCCTGATAATGTGCCAGAAGCATTATCAAATGCATTCCGAAGTGCGACTTCTACAAATCCAGGTGCTACTTTAGTCAGTCTGCCGCAAGACGTTATGACTGCGGAAACGACTGTAGAGTCTATCGGTGCGCTTTCTAAGCCACAGCTTGGAATCGCTCCCACACATGATATTACATACGTAGTAGAAAAAATAAAAGCAGCGAAATTACCGGTTATTTTACTCGGTATGAGAGCAAGCACAAATGAAGTGACGAAAGCCGTTCGTGAATTAATTGCGGATACAGAACTTCCTGTCGTTGAAACATATCAAGCAGCTGGTGCGATTTCACGTGAGTTAGAAGATCATTTCTTCGGCCGCGTTGGACTATTCCGTAACCAACCAGGTGATATTTTACTAGAAGAAGCAGACCTTGTTATTTCTATCGGTTATGACCCAATTGAGTATGATCCGAAATTCTGGAATAAACTTGGAGACAGAACGATTATTCATCTTGATGACCATCAAGCAGATATCGACCATGATTACCAACCAGAGCGTGAATTAATTGGTGATATCGCTTTAACTGTAAATAGCATCGCGGAGAAATTACCGAGACTTGTATTAAGTACGAAATCAGAAGCGGTGTTAGAACAATTACGCGAGAAATTATCAGAACAAGCAGAAATTCCAAATCGTCCTTCAGAAGGTGTTACGCATCCACTTCAAGTCATTCGTACACTTCGTTCTTTAATTAGTGACGACACAACCGTTACATGTGACATCGGTTCCCATTCTATTTGGATGGCGAGATGTTTCCGTTCTTATGAACCACGTAGATTATTATTTAGTAACGGTATGCAGACGTTAGGTGTTGCACTTCCTTGGGCAATTGCTGCTACTTTAGTAGAACCAGGTAAAAAAGTAGTTTCCGTATCAGGTGACGGTGGTTTCTTATTCTCAGCGATGGAGTTAGAAACAGCGGTACGTTTAAATTCTCCAATCGTCCATCTCGTTTGGAGAGACGGCACATATGATATGGTTGCATTCCAACAAATGATGAAATACGGCAGAACATCCGCTACAGAGTTTGGCGATGTTGATCTTGTGAAATATGCGGAAAGTTTCGGGGCGTTAGGTCTTCGTGTTAACACGCCTGATGAATTAGAAGGTGTATTAAAAGAAGCACTAGCAGCAGACGGCCCTGTCATTATTGATATTCCAATCGATTACCGTGATAACATTAAATTAAGCGAAAAATTATTACCAAACCAATTAAACTAATGGAGGCAGATTTGAGATGACGGTTGCGCAATTAATTGATATTGATGCAAAAAGAACGAAAATGAGTAACGAAGTATATCAAACATCTACAATGCTTGCGCTATTAGATGGTATATATGATGGTGTGATTAGCTTTGAGGAACTAAAAGAACATGGTGATTTCGGTATCGGCACATTTGATCAATTAGATGGTGAAATGATTGCGTTTGATAACGAATTTTATCATTTACGTTCAGACGGTTCAGCAGAAAAAGTAGAGCCAGAAGAAACAACACCGTTTGCGACTGTAACGTTTTTTGAAAAAGAAATGAGTTATACGATAGAGCGTCCGATGAATCGAGAAGAAGTGGAAGCATTATTACATGAATTAATGCCGAGTAAAAACTTATTTTACGGTATTCGAATGGATGGTATGTTCCGCGAAGTAAGAACGAGAACTGTTCCAAAACAAGAAAAACCGTATACACCGCTCGTTGAAGTGACGAAATCACAACCAATCTTCTCATTTGAAAATACAGAAGGTACGCTTGCTGGATTTTGGACGCCAGATTATGCGCAAGGTATTGGTGTAGCTGGATTCCATTTACATTACATTGATGATGAAAGAAGCGGAGGCGGACATGTTTTCGACTATGTTGTTGAAAACTGTACAATCCAAATTTGTCAAAAAGCTCATATGCATTTAGCACTTCCAGAAACAGCTGACTTTATGGCGGCTGAATTATCAAGAGAAAACTTAGAGGATAATATTGCGACTGCGGAAGGTGCGGAGTAAAAAGAGAAGCCGATTCGGCTTCTCTTTTATTTTGGGTTACTCCCGATATGTGGAACAATGCTCATCAGAAATAGAATAGTTCTCTTTACCAGTTAAGGCTGATACTTCTACTAATTGATGCCCAAGTCCATCCCATACGGTAACAGTATATAAGGAGGGCCATTTAATATTCCCACGAGCTAGTCGGAAAGAATAATAATCGTTGTCTGTTGTTACTAAAACTTTGTTATAAGTAATATTTTTCGTTTTTCTATTTTGCAAAATAAGAACAAAGTCTAGTTTATCTTCTTCTTTTGGAATTTGTAGTATTCTTGCTACAAACATTCCATTTAGATTTTTCTTCGTTTTATATACTTTTTCTAATTCTATTTTTAGTTCAGGTTTACCCCTCATAGTCTCTCCCTTTACATATGTTTATTTCTTTGAAACAAACCGATGTCCCTCATAATAAAAACGCCACGGATAATGTACAGCTTCTTCTGCATAGTCGATATTAATACGAGGACCTGCTGTTATTTTATATTGTGATGATATGTGTTCTTCTTCTCGGACGAGTTCAATATGTAATGTGTCACTTTGTAATGAGACGCCTCGTTCTTCTAAAGTAATTCCGAGTGCACGGCATAGTTTGCCAGGTCCGTTCGTTAAATTTTTATACTGCGCCTTTGTAATGTCGGTTTTGTTGTAGCGCGCTAGTTTTATTTCTTCAATCCCGTCTACCGGTTCCAGGGCTCGAATGAGCACTCCTTGTGGGGTACCAACTGGCGCTGTAATGACGTTAAAACAATGATACATACCATAAATTAAATATACGTAAGCATGTCCCGGTGCACCAAACATGACTTCTGTACGGTCCGTTCGTCTACCTCCGTAACTATGTGCTGCTTTATCATCGGGACCTTTGTATGCTTCTACTTCAACAATGATTCCACTTCGCTTTATTCCGTCTACAATATGAACAAGTTTCTGTCCGAGTAATTTTTTTGCGACTTCTAACGTATCGCCTTCATAAAAGGAAGGAGGTGCCTGCATTGTACTATCTCCTTTACTGAGTGTATATGTATATAGTAAACCAAATTTTCAGTAGAAATTCTAACTCGTTCTATTTGCTACATTTATTTCATAAATTATGGATAGAGTACAACAGCGAAGAGGGGGAGTGCGACATGATTTATCGCTTACTAGCTCTTAACATAGATGGGACACTACTATACAACAACGGAAAAATTGCAAAAGGGCTACGAGAAACAATTGACTTTGTGAAAAGAAAAGACGTATACGTTACATTATTTACGAGCCGGAATTTTCAGTCCGCTCATAAAGTAGCAAAGGCGTTAAAATTAGATTCTATATTAGTGACACATGGCGGTGCTTTCGTTTCAGCAACGTTAGATAAACCGTACGTTCAAAGAAGATTATCAGAAGAGAAGACGTTTAACATTGTGCAAGTGTTAGAGCACTTTGATTGTAACGTCCGCATTTCTCATGAACGGTTTTCAATCGGAAATCGTGAGAGAAATACACCAAACTTAATTGCGCGTACTGTGTTATCAAGTGCTGATCCGTTATTTTATCCAGTTCAATTTGTAGATTCGTTAGGTGATGCGCTTCGTGATCATCCAGTCGCGGCGCCAAAAATTGATGTTCTTTTCCAAACGAAAGGTGAAAAAGAAAGAGGACTGAATACATTAAGAAAAGCGTTTCAAGATGTAGAGTATGTTGAGTGTGATTCAAAACGAATAGAAATTTTGCCACAAAATGTATCAAAATTACGTGGATTACAATTGCTTGGAGAGCATTTAAATATTTCGCTAAACGAAATGGTTGCCATTGGAGATAGCATGGAAGATTTAGAGGTTATTGAAAATGTGGGTCTCGGGGTAGCGATGGGGAACGCGCCTGTAGAGGTAAAACAAGCGGCCGACTGGATTACACGTTCAAATAGTGAGAACGGCGTAGAGTATATGATTAAAGAGCATTTCCGTAAGCAATTCCCGCTTCCGTTTTTGAAGAATCATAAAAATACGCCGAAACGATAAAGGAAAAACGTAGCTTTTGGCTACGTTTTTTTGTTGAACGTATTAAAAGGAATGAAAACGTTTTAGATTGTGAATTGTGTATGAAATCTATACAATTCACTTGAATACTCTGTAAAACTATTGTAGAGTGAATGATGTTGCCAAAATAGTTACACCATGTGAAATATTCTCCAGGTTAATTTTGTTGAGCTCCATATGTAAAAAATACTTCCGCATGATAGTTTCGTTTACGTATTATTTCAAAAATGAATTGTAGTAATTTTATTAAGCAGTTGTAGAGTTTCTTGTTTTTATTTAAATGGATGATTTTAGGTGATTGTGAGTAAGGCTGGGTACATATGAAAGATGCTTTTTGTTTGGTTTTAGGAAGTTTAAAAGGGGGAATGAATTTCTTGAGGAAATCATTTAATCAAAAAATAAAAAAATTAAGTAGTAGTTTTATAGTTGTATTACTAGTATGTATGAATTTTTTAATCCATTTACCGTATAAAGCAGAAGCAGCTACAACAGAATTAAAAGGTTTAGGTGATGTATCTTATTACAATGCAATCATTTTTGGAGATCATAGTGCAACGAGTGCGGATATTGAGGGTGCGATGGCTGTTCAAAAAAATATGAATGCATCAAGTTATACAGTCGTAGCGGCTGCAACGGGAGCGAATAATTTAGCTGGAGCGACATGGGTAGATGAAGGATATCCGTCATTATTACTAGGTGGTCAATTTACGAAGGCGGGGACAGGACAAGTAATTATCCAAGATGGAACAGTGGCTATGACAAAAGATGGTGACCCAGAAGGTGCAATGAAATCATCATATGACCGTATCTCTTATAAAGAGCAAGCAGAGATTGATGCTAAGTTTAAAGAATTTAGAAAAGACGTTGATGGTGTAATTGAGGATGCGGGCCAATTACATACTGATAAACCAAAGTCGGGTATGACCTTTGGAATCGGTGAAGATGTAAATAATCCTAATATTTACGTTTCTTCAGGATTAGAAGGACAAGAACCATTCAATGTAAAGGATGTTTATCTTCCAAATGTAAGTAACAAAGATTTTATTGTTATTTATTCAGATGCAGAAGAAGTGAATTTTGGTGGCGGCGCAATCTTGTATGATACAACAGATAAGGGCGGGTTCACATTAGTTAATACATCTCAAGCATATGACCCTAATTCCTTTTTTACTGAGTTAGCTAGTAAAGTCATTTGGGTGTTCCCTAATGCTAAAAAGATAACAACTAAAGGATATGGTGTAGTAGGAAGTGTATTTGCGCCTAATGCAGTTGTAGAGACAAAGGGTGGATCTATTAACGGACAAGCCTTTGTTGGTGGATTACACCAAAGAGATGGATTTGAGGTTCATAATTTTAAATTTAACTGGCCAAAGTGGAAAAAGCCGGCAGCTGAAAAAGGAAATTTACAGATTAAAAAAGTTGATGAAAACGATGAAAACATTGTTTTAAAAGACGCAAAATTTGATGTTATAGACAAAGATAATAATGTTGTGGCTACTGTTACAACAAACGAAAAGGGTATTGCGGAAGTTAAAGATTTACCATTTGGTGATTATTTTGTAAAAGAAATTAGTGCACCAGAAGGATATATAAAAGTTGATACACCAAAAAAAGTAACAATTGATAATACAAACATAATTGAATTTGTTATGAAGAATACAAAAAAAGTAGAGACTGGCCAATTTAAATTATTGAAAAAAGATAGTGAATCTGGTCAACTTTTACCAGGTGCAAAATTTGATGTTATAGATAAAGATGGGAACGTTGTCGAAACAATTATTACAGATGGTAAAGGTGAAGCTTTATCAAAACAACTTCCAGTTGGAACATATACATTAAAAGAAGTTGAAGCACCAAAAGGTTACGAACTATCATCTAGTTTAGTTCATGTTGATGTAGCTGCTAATAAAACAGTTACTGTAGATGTGTTGAATAAAAAAATTGTTGAAAAAGCTACAGGTCAATTTGAAATCGTAAAAGTAGATGCAGAAGATAAAGCGAAAGTATTATCAGATGCAGAATTTGAAGTGTACAAAGATGGTAAAAAAGTAGAGACATTACGAACAGATAAAACAGGTAAAGTAATCTCTCAGAAATTAGAGCCAGGAAAGTACACATTAAAAGAAACGAAAGCACCACAAGGATATAAGTTGTTAAAAGAAGAAATTGAAGTCGTTGTGGAAGCAAACAAAGTAGTGCAAGTACAAGTAGAAAATGCAAAAGAACTAGGAAGCTTACAAGTAATCAAAAAGGATGCAGAGAGTGGAAAAGTTCTATCAGACGCAGAATTTAGACTAAAGAACGAAAATGGTCAAGTAGTTGGGGAAACGAAAACAACGAATAAAGACGGCGTTGTGAAATTCGAAAACTTAGTGCCAGGAAAATATACGTTAGAAGAAACGAAAGCGCCAGAAGGCTACAAAGCAGTCGAAGTAACAGTCGAAGTAAACGTAGTAGCGAATGAAGTAGTAAAACAAGAAGTTATGAACGAAAAGTTAACAGGTCAATTTGAAATCGTAAAAGTAGATGCAGAAGATAAAGCGAAAGTATTATCAGATGCAGAATTTGAAGTGTACAAAGATGGTAAAAAAGTAGAGACGTTACGAACAGATAAAACTGGTAAAGTAATCTCTCAGAAATTAGAACCAGGAACATACACATTAAAAGAAACGAAAGCACCGCAAGGATATAAGTTGTTAAAAGAAGAAATTGAAGTCGTTGTGGAAGCAAACAAAGTAGTAGAAGTACAAGTAGAAAACGCAAAAGAACTAGGAAGCTTACAAGTAATCAAAAAGGATGCAGAGAGTGGAAAGGTTCTAGAAGGTGCAGAATTTAAGCTAAAAAATGAAACTGGTCAAGTAGTTGGAGAAACGAAAACAACGAATAAAGACGGTGTTGTGAAATTCGAAAACTTAGTGCCAGGAAAGTATACGTTAGAAGAAACGAAAGCGCCAGAAGGTTATAAAGCAGTAGAAGTAACAGTCGAAGTAAACGTAGTAGCAAATGAAGTAGTAAAACAAGAAGTTATGAATGAAAAAGTAACAGGTCAATTTGAGATTATAAAAGTAGATGCGAATGATAAAGCGAAAGTATTATCAGATGCAGAATTTACAGTATATAAAGATGGTAAAAAGGTAGCGGAACTGAAAACAGATGAGAGTGGAAAAGTGATGTCACCAAAATTACCATTAGGTGAATATACAGTGAAAGAAACGAAAGCACCAGAAGGTTACAAGCTTTCAAATAAAGAATGGAAAGTAACAATACAAAACGAGAAAGAAGTAGTAAAAGTAGAGGCGGAAAACGAAAGAATCTTAGGTTCTCTACAAATTATTAAGACGGATGATAAAGATCAAGCGAAACGTTTATCGGGCGCAGAATTCACATTGAAAGATGCGCAAGGGAATGTTGTAAAAGAAGGAATTACAACAGATAAGTCTGGAATTGTTAAAGTAGATGGACTAGTGCCTGGTGAATATACGTTAGAAGAAACAAAAGCGCCAGAAGGTTATGAGTTAACAAAACAAGTAATTCATGTAACAGTTGACGGTGAAAAAATTGTTGATGTAAAAGTAACGAATAGTAAGAGTCTTGGTCAATTCGAAATCGTAAAAGTAGATGCAGAAGATAAAGCGAAAGTATTATCAGACGCAGAATTCGAAGTGTATAAAGATGGTAAAAAAGTAGAGACATTACGAACAGATAAAACAGGTAAAGTAATCTCTCAGAAATTAGAACCAGGAACATACACATTAAAAGAAACGAAAGCACCACAAGGGTATAAATTGCTGAAAGAAGAAATTGAAGTCGTTGTGGAAGCAAACAAAGTAGTGCAAGTACAAGTAGAAAATGCAAAAGAACTAGGAAGCTTACAAGTAATCAAAAAGGATGCAGAGAGCGGAAAAGTTCTAGAGGGTGCAGAATTTAAGCTGAAAAATGAAACTGGTCAAGTAGTTGGAGAAACGAAAACAACGAATAAAGACGGTGTTGTGAAATTCGAAAACTTAGTGCCAGGAAAGTATACGTTAGAAGAAACGAAAGCACCGGAAGGTTATAAAGCGTTAGAAGTGACGGTAGAAGTAAATGTTGTTGCAAATACAGTAATAAAGCAAGAAGTATTAAATGAAAAAGTGAAAGAAAAAATTAAAGGTCAAGTAGAAATTACAAAGGTAGATGCTACTGATACAAATAAAAAATTAGCAGGCGCAGTGTTTGAAATTTTGAAAGATGGAACAAAAATAGACACATTAACAACAGATAAAAATGGTAAAGCAACTTCGAAAGAACTAGAGCCAGGAGATTATATTTTAAAAGAAGTTCAAGCGCCAGAAGGTTATGAGTTATCTGATAAGGAAATTGAATTTACGATTTCTAATCAAAAAATTGAAGTAGTAAAACTTCAAATTACAAATGAAAAAGAAACAAGCAAAGGTCCAGAGAATCCAGGTGGAGAAACAGAAACACCAGGCGAAGAAACAGAGAAACCAGGTGAAGAAACAGAAAAGCCAGGTGAGGAAACAGAAAAGCCAGGCGAAGAGACAGGAACATCAGGTGAAGAAACAGAGAAGTCAGGTGAAGAGACAGGAACATCAGGTGAAGAAACAGAGAATCCAGGTGGAGAGACAGGAACACCAAGTGAAGGAATGGAAAACGTAGATAAAGAAAAACCTACCTTACCAGAAAAAGGACAAGGTGCGTCTCATGCACAACTTCCAGCTACAGGACATGATATGAATTATCTACCATTCATTGGTTTTGCTCTTGTTTTATTAGGAATACGTCTTAGATTTATGATTAAAAATAGTTAATAGTTTTATAAAAGGCATAAGAGAAATGTTATCTCTTATGCCTTTTAGTTTTGTTGTTTAAGCTTCAATAACCTTAAGCATTCGATTTAAAAATGCGGCTGCTTCAGCACGTGTTGCTGTGCCTTTTGGTACGAATTCATTTCGTTCGTTACCTTTTACGATTCCGTATGCGTAAACATTTTGTAATGCCTTTTTATCGTATGCTAAATCTTGGTCAGTGAATGGTAATTTCACTTCTTTTCTATAAATCCAGTTATATTCTAATGCACGGTCAATCATAATAACAGCTTCATCACGCTTTATTGTAGCGGTTGGATCAAATTTATTATTCCCACGGCCACTAATGATACCTGCGCTAGCAGCACGGTTAATTCCGTCTACTAAAGATGGGTGGGCTTCGTTTAAGTCTGTAAATTTAGCGTTTCCAGCAGGTAAATTTAAAGCTCGCGACATTAAATTTGCAAACTCAGCTCGTGTCACGAGGCGGTTTGGCCAGTAAGAACCATTGCCGTCACCGAACATGATTTTTCTAGCAGCTAATTGACGAATGTCTTGTTCATACCAACCACCTGTAATGTCGTCTTTTTCATGAGGGACTTCTGGCGGCGGCATAACATCTTTACGATGTTCATTATAGTAAGCGTTCGTGCCCTTTAAGAAAGCATCCCATTGTCCGCGCTGAATCATAAATGCAGGGCAGTTTTTTCCGCTCCAAAATTGATGCTTTTGAACGTGATCTAGAGATATGTTTAATTCATTCATTAAAAAAGCAGCTAACTTGCGCGCATTTTCTACCGCTTTCGTATAATTTCCATCACTATTCACAGCAATTTCAATTCCGATAGATTCATAGTTTCCAGTTTTATTTCCGGCATGCCACCCAACTTCATTTAGCGGAAGATGTTGATAAATTTCTTTGTCATCTACTGTAAAATGCCAAGACGCTGAACGATCAGTATTTCCGCGAGCTTGATTATCTAAGTACTTCGCATGGTTTAAAGCGTTCGCACCTTTACTTGTATTAGCAGTTTCATGAATTGTAATATATTTCGGTTCCATTGCGTAGCCAGGACGAATATTTTCATTCCCTTTTGGAACAATCATTTCTTTAAATGTAACACCATAAACGTTATTTGTAGGTAAATGAGATGGTGTTTTGAAGAAAGTTGCGCTTCTCTTTTCGACAGCACTTGTTTTTTCAAATAATGATGCTTTCGTACCGTCGAATGTAGCTGAAGGAGCATAAATCCATTTCTCAGTTCCGTTCATTTGAATGTTAAACCAATTCCCAGCTTGTTCAGTAGGAGTTACTGTTTGTGGCTGTAATTTCGTTTCTTCTTTAAACGATTGGAAAGGGAAGGAATATAATGATGCTTCTTCTGTTACAATTAGTTTTTGATTTGAGAGTTTATGAATCTCTTGTACTTCTAAACTATTATTTCCCTTATTAACCCAGCCAGCACCAGATGTAGTTTGTACGTAATAGGCATTGTTTTTTTTCTTTGTTGCCTTTACTACTGGTTCAGTAATTTCAATATTTGTTTTCGTTTTTAAGTCATTTGAATCGTATAGTGGAAGTTTTGTTGATAAGTGGAGAAGATATTCACCTGAGATTTCAAGGTCGTTTTCTTCGTCATGTCTATGCTGTTTTGCATGTTCTTCAATGCTTTTTAAAGCTTGCTCATCCGTAGACAATTCCGCAGTTTTCTCTATGCTTTCCGCGAATGAATGGGTAGGTGTTACAAATGTTTGTAATGCTAAAGATAGTGCTAAAATATTGTAAAACTTTTTTTTCATAGTTGTTTTAACACGTGATAGTCTTTATGTCGTGTTAAGAGTCCTCCTTTATATGTATTTAAATTAGTAGCAAGTACTAATACGTTCTAGATTGTAACAAGAGTATATTCTAATGTCTATACAACTAGAGAAAGTTCATTAAAAATCAATATTCAGTTTGTTTTAAATAGGATATGAAAATAAGGTAAAACCTTCTGTATTGACCTGCAAACGCCCTTCAAGTAAACTAAAGAGAGTTTGCAAATGAAAAGGTGATAATGTTGTTAATTTCAATTAAAACGTTACAAGATGATCGTTTTTTACGTCCGCTACAAAATATTGGCGGCTTATTTTTTGAAGATAGTACGATTGGATTTGAACAAGAAGAAGCAAATCTTATCGTTGATATACACATTGAAGAGAATGTGAAAGCATCAGCTCGTTTAACAGATGTTGCGACTGGAAATGTGTATGAAGAAACATTCGCAAAAGATTTATCTGCTTTTACAGATGAAAAAGAGCGTATGAAGCAAGTGAAGCACGTTGTTTCTTATGTATATCTTTCTGTTCTTCAGCAGTTAACTGGTATGGAACAAAGCTGGGGTATTTTAACGGGAGTTCGTCCAACGAAACTTCTTCATAAAATGCTTCAAAATGGTATGTCAAAAGAAGAAGCACACCAAGAACTTCGTGAAAGTTATTTAATTCATGAAGAGAAAATTGAACTTCTTCAACGTATCGTTGATTGCCAATTAGCGGTAGTTCCGGATTTATATCGTTTGAAAGAGGAAGTAAGTATTTATATCGGTATTCCATTCTGCCCAACAAAATGTGCATATTGTACATTCCCGGCGTATGCAATTAACGGACGCCAAGGCTCTGTTGATTCATTCTTAGGTGGTTTACATTATGAAGTTCGTGAAATTGGTAAGTTTTTAAAAGAAAAAGGTGTAAAAGTTACGACGATTTATTACGGCGGCGGTACACCGACAAGTATTACAGCAGAAGAGATGGATATGCTGTATGAAGAAATGTATGAAGCGTTCCCAGATGTGAAAAATGTGCGTGAAGTAACAGTTGAGGCAGGTCGCCCAGATACAATTACGCCAGCGAAGCTAGAAGTGTTAAATAAATGGAACATTGACCGTATTAGTATTAATCCGCAGTCATACCACCAAGAAACATTAAAAGCAATTGGACGTCATCATACTGTAGAAGAAACAATTGAGAAGTATCATTTAGCTCGTGAAATGGGAATGAACAATATTAATATGGATTTAATTATTGGTCTTCCTGGTGAAGGGTTAGATATTTTCAAGCACACGTTAGATGAAACAGAAAAGTTAATGCCAGAATCATTAACAGTTCATACGTTATCATTTAAACGTGCTTCTGAAATGACGCAAAACAAACGTAAATATAAAGTAGCAGGTCGCGAAGAAATTACAGCGATGATGCACGAAGCAGAAGAGTGGACGCAAAAGCATAATTACGTACCATATTACCTATATCGTCAAAAGAATATTTTAGGTAATTTAGAGAACGTTGGTTATGCAATGCCGACGCAAGAAAGTATTTACAACATTGTCATTATGGAAGAAGTACAATCAATTATCGGACTTGGTTGTGGTGCATCAAGTAAATTTGTTCATCCGAAAACGGGAGCAATTACGCACTTTGCGAATCCGAAAGATCCAAAATCATATAACGATGGCTTCGTAAAATATACAGAAGATAAACTGAAAATTTTAGAAGAGCTATTTGCATAAAAAGAAAGAGGTTATTCCGAGTCGGAATAACCTCTTTTTTATATTGTCAGTTTTTGTCGGTAAGTCGATATATTTGAAAAATCGCTGATATAATTCAAGTTGCGCTGATATATTTTGAAAATCGCCGATATAATTCAAGTTGCGTCGATATATCCGGAAAATCGCCGATATAATTTCACTTACCGCCAAAAGCGGAACTGTTTGTAAAACAATGTCGATAATAATCAGAAAAATTAGTCAAATCATTAAAGGACAATGTCTACTTATGGACGAAATGATAGATTTATGAAAGAGAAAAGGGGGAAATTGTTGGCATGTACATGACGATAGGGAGAATTTTCGATTTATCTGTTGGTAAGTATCCGAATAAAGAGGCATTAGTGGAACCAGAAAAAAATATTCGCTGGACGTATAAACAGTGGGATGAGCAAATAAATAAAACGGCGCATGCTCTATTAGAAGAAGGGGTAAGAAAGGGCGATACGGTATCTGTTTACTTATATAATTGCCGTGAATTTGTAAACGTTTACTTAGCCTGTGCAAAAATTGGAGCGATCTTTAACCCGATCAATTTCCGCTTAAAAGCAAAAGAAGTATCTTATATTCTCCAGGACGCATCCTCGAAAGTAGTTGTTTTTGAAAAAGCAGTTGAGCCAACCGTGGCTATCATTGAACGAGATTTTCCGAATTCGTCTTTTTGGTATGTAGAAGACGATACACCTTCTTATGCTAGCTCCTACCATGAAAAAGTAAATGAAGCATCTTCCCAAAAAGTAGATATTGAAATAGGTGAAATGGATTATTGTTCTATGCTGTATACGAGCGGTACGACAGGTCATCCGAAAGGTGTATTACATCGTCATCGCGAAATGGCTGAGCATAGTATGATTTGTACGTATTTCCTAAAATATAATCGAGATAGTATTGGGCTTGTTGTAGCGCCGTTATATCATTGCGGTGAGTTGAATGCTGGAATTATACCGCGCATTCAAGTTGGTGGAAAGAATGTTATTTTACATCATTTTGACACAGAAACAGTATTACATACAATTCAAGAAGAGAAGATTACGACGTTTTTTGCAGCGCCGACGATGTGGAATATGCTGTTGCAAAAAGATTTAACGAAGTACGATTTAACTTCGATGAAGATTGGTATATATGGCGGGGCTGCGATGGCTCCAGCGTTAGTGAAGGAATGTAAAGAACGTCTTTATATTGATCTTGTACAAATTTATGGAATGACAGAAATGGGACCTGTTGTTGCGTTTCTCGTAGAAGGGGATCAAATTACGAAAGCAGGTTCAGCAGGAACACCGTGCTTTAGTCATGAAATTCGAATTGTGAAACCGAATGAAGATGTACCAGCAGAACCAGATGAGGTATTGCCTCCTTATGAAGTAGGGGAGATTATTTTACGTGGTCCAACTATGATGGCTGGTTATCATAACCGAGAAGAGGCAAATGCAAAATCGATGTATAAAGGGTGGTATCACTCTGGTGATTTAGGTTACTTCGATAAAGACGGCTATTTATTCGTCGCAGATCGCGTGGATGATATGGTGATTAGTGGCGGCGTTAATATTTATCCACGTGAAATTGAAGATTTCCTTCATAGTCATCCTGGTATATTAGATGTTGCCGTGCTTGGTGAGCCGGATGAATTATGGGGAGAACGTGTTGTGGCAGTTGTTGTGAAGAAAGATGAAACAATTACAGAAGCTGATTTAGAAACGTATTGTAAAGAAAGTGATGAATTAGCAGATTATAAACGTCCACGTCATTATTTATTTGTGGATGAACTTCCTCGTAATGCGAGTGGAAAATTACAAAAATTTGTCCTGAGAGAGTCGTTGAAAGGCGCAAAACAATAGGAAGTAGAGCAGTCGTCTATACAGATAAAGCTATCTTTTCTACTACGAAAAGGTAGCTTTATTTTTTAAAAAACGATTAAAAAAATGGTATTTATCTTCTAGTCAAATTCTTTTTTGTTATTATGTTAAAATACTTTTTGTGGCATTGTACTTTGATTAAAAACGTTGTATATTGCGCTTTGAATAAGGGTTTAGTAAATTAATTAGGTGATTTTTATAGATGTTGAAATAATAATTTTAGTTAGAGTGGAAGGAAACTATGAAGGAGAATTATCGGTAAAGGATAAAGAAATTCAGTCATCAGATGACCTGATGAATAAAATGGTCATTTAGTATATTTTGGTAGCATGAATATAGTAACAAATTAATATGTAAATGAACAGTCTTGTAATGTATTTTTATTGGGACTAGTATTTATTGTTGGCTGCCCGAAAAAAGTAAAAATAACGCAATATAAGTTAATGAATTGTGCTGTTTATTACTTTATGTTTTAGAACTAACGATGGTTTGATGCTGCAAATAATCTTTAGTCCGTACCCCCTTAGTTTAAGGGGTATTTTGGGTGGAATGGATCTCACGGCAAAAAGGATTAACAATTAATATTGGAGGTTTTATGAGTACATATTTAAAAAGAATATCTGTGATTTGTTTTATTTTTACGGTTCTTATTGGACAAATTTTTATGCCTATCATAGGGCATGCTCAAGAATTAAATACGACAGGATTTGTGGATAGTTTTTCATTTGAAAAGACGAAATTAAATTATGGAGAAAAGACTACGATACATGTAAACTTTAGTGAAAAACCTGGAAAGAAGATGAAGTCTGGGGATACATTAACGTTAGCACTTCCGCCAGAATTAAAAGGTTATAGTGGCACAATTCCATTAAAGGATGATTCAGGGCGTATTTTTGGTACGTGCCAGATTAATGCAAATAATGTAGTTTGTACATTTAATGATACGGTAGAACAGCTTGAAAATATTAGAGGGAACTTTAATTTCACTGTTCAAGGTACGAATGTTGAAGCCGGAAAGACGAAAGATGTACAAACGAATTTAGGGACAGATTTAGAAAAACAAATGGTAAGTATTACGCATCCAAAAGGAGAGGGTACAGAACCAGGGATCTTTTTCTATAAGTCTGGTGATATTCAGCCGGACAAAAGTAATGAAGTGCGTTGGTTTTTAAATATAAATTTAAAGAAACAATATTTACATGACAACATCGTTTTAAAAGATACGTTACAAGAAGGACAAACGCTAAATAAAGATAGCTTTACCATTACTATCAATAATAAAGAGTATTTATCTCTTAAACAATTTCAAGACCGAGGTTATGGATACATTAAGCTTACTAGGATACATTAAGCTTACTAGTGATAACTCATTTGAAGTAGTAATTTATAGACATATGGCGAACGCTACGTCGTTTACCATTTTCTATACATCAACGATTACTGATAGTGGGAAAAAGTTGAAACATCTACAGAATGACTACAAGCTTGATTATCAAATTTTATATGAGAAACCGATTTCTGAATCTAATAGTGTAAAGGTTGAAAATATATCATTTGGCGGCGGGGCTGAAGGGGTTTTACCTGCGAAAGGAACGTTGCAGATTGTTAAACATATTGAAGGAGACGAGAATAAGCTTATTCCAGGTGTTTCTTTTAAATTGTTTACAGAGTCAGGTCAGCAAATTGGTGATTCCTATACAACAAATCAAGATGGAATAGTTGAAGCACCAAACCTTACTCCAGGTAATTATTACGTACAAGAAATATCTGCTCCGAACTATGTAGAGTTTGATTCACAAGCGAAAATCCCTTTCACAATTAAGACGGATGCTACAAATGGAATAAAACTTATGGTGCCAAATAAGTTAAAAACTACATCTGTTGCAGGAACGAAAACGTGGGAAGGCGATAAAGTAAATGATCGCCCAAAAATGATTAAAGTAGATTTACTGCAAAATGGTAAAGTCATTGCAACGAAAGAAGTTACGGCAGCAAATGATTGGAAATATGAGTTTGGAAAGTTACCAGCAGTTGATAATGCTGGTAAAGCTTATACGTATGAAGTGAAAGAACAACCAGTATTAGGATATCAATCGAAAGTTAACGGATATGATATTACAAATATAAAAATCCACGAAGTAACAGAAGTAGAAGAGCAAGTTGAAGAAGGAACAACAGAAGAAATAAAAGAAGAAAAACCGGAAGAACCGAAAGTAACAGAAGAGCCGAAAGAGCTAGAGAAGCCGGAAGTTACGGAGAAACCGGAAATTCATGTAAAACCAGAAGAAGAACAAGTTGAAGAAGAAACGACAGAAGAAATAAAAGAAGAAAAACCGGAAGAACCAAAAGTAACAGAAGAGCCGAAAGAGCTAGAGAAGCCAGAAGTTACGGAGAAACCGGAAATTCATGTAAAACCAGAAGAAGAACAAGTTGAAGAAGAAACAACAGAAGAAATAAAAGAAGAAAAACCGGAAGAACCAAAAGTAACAGAAGAGCCGAAAGAGCTAGAGAAGCCGGAAGTTACGGAGAAACCGGAAATTCATGTAAAACCAGAAGAAGAACAAGTTGAAGAAGAAACAACAGAAGAGATAAAAGAAGAAAAACCGGAAGAACCGAAAGTGACAGAAGAGCCGAAAGAGTTAGAGAAGCCAGAAGTTACGGAGAAACCGGAAATTCATGTAAAACCAGAAGAAGAACAAGTTGAAGAAGGAACAACAGAAGAGATAAAAGAAGAAAAACCGGAAGAGCTAAAGGTGACAGAAGAGAAACTAGAAATACCGAACAAACCAGAGTCTCAAAATAAAGTAGAAGTACAAAACAAATCAGAAGTACCATCTAGTAAAGAAAGTAATAAGCAATCAAAATTACTTCCTCAAACAGGTGGAGCGGCAGTGGAATCTACTTCTATTCTTGCAGGTATGTTCGCATTAATTTTGGGAGCGATCATGTTTAGACGCCAAAAAAATTAATGGATGTGAGAGCATTAAGTTCTTATGTTTTTAGTTTGGGAACAGATGTATATAAAAAAGCGGAGACGATAAGTCTCCGTTTTTTATATTATTTACGTGAAAATCCTTCTTCATCAAGGTATTCCGCAGCTTCTGGATAAGAGTTGAATGTACCGTCTAAATTTACACCAGCGTACACGTTCCACATATCGTCCTCTGAGATAAGAGTAAGGATATGACCGTCTTCGTTATGCCATTCTTCTTCTTTCGCAGGTTCTGCAGGAATTACTACTTCTTCTTGTGAAAGTAATTCAATTGATTGCTCGATTACTGAGCGTAATTCATCTGCTGAAAATTCGCGGATGTTAACCATACCTTTATCATCCGTTTTGTAACCTTTAATACCACTTGCATATACAAATCCGTTTCCATTTGGATGTAAGTGATAAACAACGTTCTTTTTATCTAAACGACTTTCTTCAAAGTGAAAGTTCACACGTTTTAATGATACGTTTTTTCTTTCTAATTCTGGGAAAGATTCAATGATCGATAATTTTTCTTCAAAAGTTAGCATAGTGCCTCCAAATATATAATAAAAGATTTAATTTATCCATTATATCATAGTTATAATAGTTTCCAAAGATGCGATAGGAGCTTACAATTGAATGCGTTTACGTCACGATACTGTAAAAAGTGGACTAACGAATGTATCCTTTTAGGTGTACAATGGAAAATGGACTTTATACAAAGGTGGTTATTATATGTTTCAAAAAATAGCAAAGGAATGTTTAGCAGGTTTTACTGTTGCGATTGTTGCATTGCCACTTGCCATTGCATTTGGTATTGCTGCAACGGGAACGTCTGAGGGAGCACTAGTCGGATTGTATGGTGCAATTTTTGCAGGCTTATTTGCGGCGTTATTTGGTGGTACACCTGGGCAGGTTACGGGACCAACTGGACCGATTACGGTTATTGCAACAGGGGTTATTGCGACGCACGGATTAGAGGCGAGTTTTATAGCATTTATGATGGCGGGACTGTTTCAAATTTTATTCGGTGTATGTAAGCTTGGATCTTACGTGCGGTACATTCCCTATCCTGTCGTATCAGGATTTATGAACGGTATCGCATTAATTATTATTTTAGGTGAAATGAAGCATGTGCAAAATAGTTTTCTACTCGTCGTATTAACGATTATTGTCATGATTGTTTCTGGAAAGTGGATTAAGGCTATTCCATCTAGTTTAGTCGCATTAGTAGGTGTGACAGCTATGCTTCCTTTATTTTCTTCTGCGTTAGAAGGGCTTACAGTGAAGTTACCGGTTATCGGAAATTTGTCATTAAATAAGGTAATTGAAAAGATTGGGACGATTCCAGAAGCGATGCCAACGCTTCATATTCCATCTTTAAGTGGAACAGGTATAGCAGAACTTATTTTACCAGCGCTTAGTATTGCTTTATTAGGATCGATTGACTCGTTGTTAACATCGGTTGTAATGGATAACGTGACGGGGACACGTCATAAAAGTAATAAAGAACTGGTCGGACAAGGTATAGGTAATGTGATGAGCGGATTGTTTGGCGGATTAGCAGGGGCAGGTGCGACTGTACGATCTATCGTTAATATAAGAAGTGGCGGTAAAACGGCGCTTTCAGCAAGTATGCATAGTGTTATATTATTTATTTTCATTATGGGACTTGGATCAGTCGTACAATACATTCCACTTGCTGTATTATCAGGTATTTTAATTTTAACTGGTATTGGCATGTTTGATTGGGAGAGCATGAAGAAAATGCATGTAGCGCCAAAAGGTGATGTCGTTGTTATGCTCGTAACGATGATTGTCACAGTGAAGTTTGATTTAATGATCGCTGTTGCGTTCGGTATTATTCTCTCGTTTATTATATACATGGTGAAATGTAAAGAACGTAAATCTTCTATTGTAAAAGAAAAAGAAGCGACATATAAAATTAAAGGCCCACTTTCGTTTTTAACAGTGGATCGTGTTTTTTATGCTTTACAAGACGTAAAATCTCCGGTTGTTTTACGTATGAAAGATGCACGCTATATGGATGTATCAGGAGCTATGGCGTTATTGAATTTCATTGAGCAGTCGGATAAGTCAGGATTGAGTGTAACGCTAGAGCAAGTGCCTGCTCATATTAAAAAGACATTAGTAGCGATGGCGAGTAATGAGCAGAAAGATAAATTACTATTTGTAAAAACGGAAACTATATGAAGAGACACCCTTATATAAGGGTGTTTTTTTGTTTTTAACATCTGAATATCAAGATGTTATACGTCTGTTGACATTTATTCATCTTAGCAGTATAGTAACATTCTAGATTAGGTATGTGATATTATAGTAATGTATATGAATTTTGAGATTCCTTTTTTGTCAGAAGGAAGAGCTTTAAGCTGGAGGGAATAATTGATGTACAAACAGTTACCACACGGAGTGAAGATTGGTATTACACGCTCAATTGTTGTTTCTTTTGAGAAGTATATGAAAGAAATTGAATGGAACGAAGAAAAGTTTGATATGCAACAATTTGTTGAACAGTGGAAACAGTATTTATACACAAAATCAACTTGGATCAATAAAGTAGATGACGAGTTGAAAGGACATCCAGATTTCCATCAAGCGTTAGCAATGAAAGTAAATAAAAAAATTAACGAGCTTATTAATGAAAAACCGAGCGAAGAACAAGTGGAGCAATTAAAAAGAAATAAAGTAAAGCATGCAGATGAAATGTGCAAACTAGAAGCTGAATATCATATTGAACGTTTATTCGTAACGAAATAAATTTTACATAAAGAAAAAGCCTGTCCAAAGAGGTGTGATGACCATCTTTTTTGAGCAGGCTTTTTGTATGAAAAAAAGTAAGAGAGGCGAGCCTCTCTATGATTAGTCTTGTGGTACAAGTGCTTTCCAAGAAGATAGGTCCATATCTTCTTTTAATATAGATGAAGCAGGGAAGACAAATGACCACGGTTTTGTAGTGTTCGCTTTAATTTCAAGGTTCGGTAATGTGAAAGCACCTTTAACAACAACTGCACCTGTGGCATCTTCAACATGAAGAGGAAGTTGCTCTAGTTGAATGTTGTCTTTACAACCGTTACGAATAAGAAGCGTTGTATGTAAATCGCCGTTTTCTTTTCGTGTAGCTTGCAGACCTAGGAAGTTAATTTCACCATCATTTGGAGGTGTTAAATTGTCTACGAAATTACGTAAAGCTTCTTTGCTTGCTTCAGGTAACTGAGCTTCCCAAGATGGATCTAAATCTAATACATGCTTACTTTCAAGTTCGAACGCTAATTCCCAATCCGTTTGCGATAATTCAGCATCTGTAATTGTTTCTTGCTCAAATGTAAAGATAAACGGCATATTTACATTTGCAGGAATATCTCCTAATGCAGAAAGGTTAAATGTTTTTCGCGCGCATAATTTTTTCTCTTTATTTAGAAGAATTAATGTAACTTCTTCGAAAGAAATTGGTTTCGGAACAGTGCTGCGAATAAATACAGCTACGTCATAACCGCTATCACGCTTTTCAATCTCAATTCCAGATAAAGAAATTTGATATTCTTCTAAACGTGGTAGTTCTTTATGTAAAAATTGATAAATGTATTTTTGTTCTTGTCCTACTGCACCCCAGCTAGGGTGGAAGTAAAGCGTTGGTTTTACAGTTTTATTTTCAGTATTTGTGCTTTCTTGTCCGAATAGTTGATTACTAGAGACAGTCGTATCTTTTCCGTTTTTCTTAGCTTTTTTTAGGAATGATAACATAATCTTTCACCTCGTTATTGTACGTTTTCAGGAACACCTAAATGTCTTGCAACATAGCGGCACATTTCTTTTTCGAAATTACCATATGTGTATAAAAAGATATCTAAAGCTTCTTTTTGATAAAGACGAGTAGGGTCTTCTTGTTGATATTGTCTTAGCCCGATGCCTTCTTTTAAGTGGGTCATTGCATCTAAGTGATTGACCCAGTTCTGATCTAGGAAATGAAGGGCAACATATCGTAGCGACTGTTGTAAATCAGTATGGCTATCTAGCTCATTTACGCGCTCTTTATAAAGAGATAATGTTTCTTTTAAAACGGATTGTAAATCTTCCGGTGAATGTACATTATTCGCTGATAGTGATGGCATGTTTTCTACTGATAAAATTTCGTTTAGACTTGCTGTTAAACTAGCAAAATCCCATTCTTCTGGAAGCATACCTTCTACAAGATATTGCTTAGAAATGGCTTCTACAGCATGATCAATCATTGGAATAATAATTTCAATCATATTTGTATCTTCTTGTAATAAGTTATTACGTAATTTATAAATAACGTTACGTTGGTCATTTATTACATCGTCTAACTTTAAATTGTACTCACGCATTGAGAAATGGCTACCTTCACAAATTAATTGTGTACGGTTCACAAAATCATGGACTTTAGAAGTTAGAATAAGTCCTGTTTCATCTGTTTTCAGTGATTTCATTAATTTCTCGACTTCTTCTTGTGCGAAACGTTTTAGCATTTCATCTTCTAAAGAAAGGAAGAATTGAGAGCTACCTGGGTCACCTTGGCGACCAGCACGACCTTTTAGCTGATTGTCAACGCGTCGCGATTCATGGCGTTCTGTCCCGATTACATGTAATCCACCAAGTTCGTGAACACCCTCACCTAGTAAAATATCAGTACCTCGTCCGGCCATATTCGTCGCAATTGTAATTTGTCCTTTTTGTCCAGCAGTTGCGATTAAATCAGCTTCTTGTTCTGCGCTTTTTGCATTTAATAATTGATATGTAATATTTGCTTCATCTAAGTAACGAGCAACGGTTTCTGATTGTAAAATAGACATTGTCCCAATTAAAATCGGGCGTCCTTGTTTATTGTGTTTTAGAACATCTTCACGTACAGCTTTATATTTAGCATCGGCTGTTGCGTATACGACGTCCTTTTTGTCTTCACGAATGATCGGACGGTTTGTCGGAATCGGCATAACTTCCATGTTATATACACGGTTAAATTCTTTTTCTTCCGTTTTTGCTGTACCTGTCATACCAGATAGTGCTGGATACATACGGAAGAAGTTTTGAATTGTAATGGACGCTTGTGTTTGATTTTCTTCAGTGATTTCTAAGCCTTCTTTTGCTTCAAGAGCTTGGTGTAAACCGTCACTTAAAGAGCGACCATCCATAACACGACCCGTGAAAATATCTACAAGTAGAATTTTTTCATCGTGTACAATATAGTCAACATCACATTGGAAAGCGACATGAGCTCGTAATGCTTGAATCATATAATGATATAAAGTTTGATGTTCTAAATCATATAGGTTATCGATATCAAATAAATCTTCTATTTTTGTAATACCGTCTTCTGTAAAACTAGCAGATTTCGATTCTGCATCGTATGTGTAATGAAGAGTATCCTGGAATGATTTAATAACTTTTGCACATAAATAGTGTAAATCGGAGCTGCTTGATTTCTTACCAGCGATAATAAGAGGTGTCTTTGCTTCGTCAATTAAAACGCTATCAATCTCATCGATAATAGCAAAATGATAAGGACGTTGTACCTGTTCATTTTTTGAAGAGGCCATATTATCACGTAGATAGTCAAAGCCAAATTCTGTTCCAATACCGTATGTAATATCAGCTTCGTAAGCAAGTTTCTTTTCGGCAGGATCGATTTGAGGAATATTTAATCCAACCTTTAAACCTAGAAATTCATGAACTTGGCCAATTAATTCTTTATCTCGTTTTGCTAAATAGTCGTTTACAGTAATAACGTGAACGCCTTTTCCTTCAAGAGCACGTACGTATGTTGGAAGAGAAGAAACTAATGTTTTTCCTTCACCAGTTGGCATCTCTGCAATATTACCTTCTAATAGTACAAGGCCACCAATTAACTGCACATCGTAGTGACGTAATCCAAGTACACGTTTTGCTGCTTCACGTACAACAGCGAACGCTTCAACTTTTATATCATCCACTGTTTTTCCGTCACGAAGCATGTTTTTAAATGTGATCGTTTTATGACGCAATTCTTCATCAGATAAATCAGATATTTTTTCTTCCAGATTATTAATTTCTTGAACAAGTTGTTCATATTTTTTTAGTTTTCTCTTTTGAGAATCTCCTAACAGCTTTTTTACCGAATTCAGCATGTTGTAAACACTCCTCTTACTGACAATAGCTACATTATAGCACATGTTTATCCCGAATAAGTAGAAGTAGTAAATTGAAGAAATAACTGGATATAAATAAGGTGTTATTGTACATACTATATTTAAAACATAGAAAGAAAGAGAGTATTCAATGTATAAGAAATTTGGTATGATAGCTAAATGAGATAAAGTGAAATTTTTCAAAAAAGAGAAGAATATAGCTATCTCGTTTTATGTTGTAATATGTATGGAAATTATATATTGAAAGAAAAGAGCTAGAAGATGAATAATAAGTTTGTGAAAGGCGCTGCGATTTTAACGATTACAACGTTTCTATCGAAAGTGTTGGGAAGTTTTTTTCAAATCCCATTACAAAATATAGCAGGAGATGAAGTACTGGGGATTTTTCGCCTTGTTTTTCCTGTGTATATGATAGCTTTAACTTTATCAGTAGCGGGAGTACCGCTAGCTATATCAAAATTAATCGCTGAACTTCATGAGAAGAATGACCAGAACGGAATTGCCAAACTATTTACTTCAGCATCTATTATTGGAGTAATATTTGGAGTGCTTGGATTTTCAGTTATTATGATTGGATCAAGTATGTTTGCAAATATGCTTGGTGGACAAGATACAAGACTTCCATTAATCGTAACTTCGTTTGCGTTATTAATCGCACCATATATGGCGGTATATCGAGGATATTTCCAAGGTTTTGGAGATATGATTCCTACCGGGGTGTCACAAGTAATTGAGCAGTTCATTCGTGTTTTCTTTATGTTAGCAATTGCATTTTTATTTGTATATTGGAATAAAGAGAGTGATGTTGTAACAGGCGGCGCAATGATTGGTTCTTGCCTTGGAGTAATTACGTCACTTATCTATTTGAGAATGAAGTATGTAAAAAGTATATATCGTTATAAAAGTAATACATATTCACTACAAGATTTTAAAGATAATGCAAAAAAGATACTTCAGGTTTCGATTCCAATTGCAGTTGGAGCATTATCGATGCCGGTGTTAAATTTAGTTGATTCTGTAACGATTCCACATATGTTGCATGAATCCACTACAACGATTCAAGAACAATTTGGTATATATAGTCGTGGATTCGCGTTTACACAATTAATTGTCGTGTTTGCAAGTGCGATGGTATTTCCGTTAATCCCGTTGTTAACTGCTGCATTAACAAAGAAAGATAGAGCGTTAGCAAAACAAACAATTGAACGGACAAATGAGCTTGCTCATGTTTTAACAACGCCGATAACAATCTGGCTCATGGCACTTACAATCCCGTTAAATGTTGGATTGTTTACAGATGCGAAAGGGAGCGGAATGTTAGCTATTTTAATTGGTAGTTCGTATTTTACGTCACTTATGGTATTATCAATAGGAATTTTGCAAGGAATTAACCGTTCTAAGCAAGCGGCGTGGATAGTTGTTGGAGCGAGTTTTGTAAAAGTCATATTAAATATAGTACTTGTAAGTCAATTTGGCATAACTGGTGCGGCTTATAGCACACTTATCATATATATCATGATTTGTATCGTAAACTATATATACATTCGAAAAGAATTGGCTTATTCGATTCACATGGGGAGATTTTTTGCTGTAATTGGGGTATCTAGTATAGTAGGTATAGGATTATATTTCACATCTACTTTCATAAATGTGGTAGATTCTAGACTTATTGCAATAATATATAGTGGTGTAGCGTTTTGTGTGGCCTTGTTCATATATGGCATATGCGCATTAAAGTTGAACTGGATATCCAAAAAGCAAATCCCATTTTTACGTAAGTAAATGAGTCCATAAATGAGTATGGCTATTTATATGTTTGTGAAAGAAATCAATTTGAAGTTATCCAACTTTTCTTATTAAAGAGTTGATAGCGATTTGTTGAATGACAAAAAGTTGATTGCGAAATGTTGGAGGAGATTAAGAGTGCGGTTAGTTTTATCAGGATATTATGGTTTTTATAATGTTGGGGACGAAGCAATTTTGCAATCAATTATTAAAGCGCTATATGAAGAGGATCCTACTCTTGAGCTTGTTGTACTTTCGAATGACCCCGACTATACAAGAAAAATGTACGGTGTAGAGGCAGTAAATCGCTGGGATATAAGAGCAATTTATAAGGAAATAAAGAGAAGTAATGGCTTAATTAGCGGAGGAGGAAGCCTCCTTCAAGATAAAACGAGTATTAAAAGTATTTTGTACTATACGGGTATTATGCGAATTGCTCGTTTTTTGAAGAAGCCGTATTATATTTATGCGCAAGGAATTGGTCCAATTACGAAAAGACAAAATCGTTTATTAGTGAAATGGCAAGTATCAAAAGCGGAATATATATCAGTTCGTGATGAAGATTCATTTTTGTATTTAAAAGAAATTGGTATTAAGAAGGATATCGAACTAGTTCCAGATCCAGTATTGGCATGTCAACCAGAAGGAATGAAGTCGGAGTGGTTGCAAAAACATGCGATTCAAGGGAAAGTAATTGCAGTTAGTGTGAGGTATTGGGACGCGAAAGAAGATTATATGAAGAAGCTAGCAGATACGCTGAAAAAATTTAAGCGTGATGGATACCATATTTTATTCGTACCAATGCATGGACCATTTGATCAAAATGCATCACGCGATATTATTAATTTAATGGGAGAAGAAGCTCATATGCTTCCGTATAAGCTCGATATTCATGAGAAAATTTCAATTTTGTCGGAATGTTCGCTTCTAATCGGTATGAGACTTCATGCGCTCATACTATCTGCGGTTGCTAATATTCCTATGGTCGGTATTTCATATGATCCAAAGATCGATTCATTTTTACAACAAATAAATCAGCCGATTATCGGAAACGTAGATGGTGATTGGACGTCTGAAACTTTGCATAATGTCGCAACGAAGCAACTAGAACAAAAAGAATATGTACAAGAAACATTGGAACAAAGAGTAGTAGAATTACGAGCGCAAATTTCAACAGCGTCTCGATACATCATAAGTGACTTGAATTCCAAAGAGTGCAAAAAAAGAGGAATGGGATCTTAATTTAAGAGGACATCCTCTTTTTTATTTTTTGAAAAAAATAAAATGTCGAAAGAAAAAATAAATTTGTAGAAAAATGTCGAATTACGTAAGTGATTGCAAATTTATACTCACAAAAAAAGAAGTTTGAGAGATAAGATGTATGTTTAAAAATCCTAACATTAATATATAATGAATGTTAGGATTTAACGTTTTATTTAGTAAATGATAAGAAAATAGGTATGGTAATTTTGAAAAATCTGATGGTAATAAAAATGTCGAATCATAGAAAAGTAAGCTGTCGATTAATGTCGTAATATCTCTATAGTTAGATATTGTAATCAGAAAGCTTTTTCTGTTATAGTTGTAAATGGTTATAAGAAGTTTGTTATAAATGTAATTCTGACGCGTTTTTCTATTCATTTGAAATATTTTGATTTTTTGATCTAGATCCTTTAAAATGAAAGTCGAAAAATAATCGTTTAGAATTGTGAAAATTAACTTTTTTGTCGAATTTAAGGTTTTAAATTGGATGGAAAGGGTGTACGATTTCTTTGTGATTCTGCAATACTGGATATCCTATTATTCTGTATAATGAATACTTTAACCACATTTATATCTACTAGTTTCAAAAATAAGTAGAATATCTATTTAAAACAGTATGGAACTAGTATTACATTCCTAAGGAGGAAATATATAAAATGGCAAAGACTAACTCTTACAAAAAAGTAATCGCAGGTACAATGACAGCAGCAATGGTAGCAGGTGTTGTATCTCCAGTAGCAGCAGCAGGTAAAACATTCCCAGACGTAGATGGTCACTGGTCTAAAGAATCAGTTTACTACCTAGTAGAAAAAGGCGCTATCGCAGGTAACGACGATGGTACATTCGCTCCTGATCGTGAAATCACTCGTGCAGAAGCAGCTACAATGATGGCTAAAATTTTAAACTTACCAATCGAAAAAGGTGCTAAACCATCTTACGCTGATTCTCAAAACCACTGGGCTTCTGCAATCATCGCAGCAGTTGAAAAAGCTGGCGTTGTTAAAGGTAAAGGCGACGGCACATTCGATCCAGACGGAAAAATCGACCGCGTTTCTATGGCATCTCTTCTTGTAGAAGCTTACAAATTAGATACTAAAGTAAACGGTCCTTTAGAAACTAAATTCGATGATTTAAAAGATAGCTGGGGTAAAGATAAAGCTAACATCCTAGTTAAATTAGGAATCTCTGTTGGTACTGGCGACAAATGGGAACCAAATAAATCTGTAACGAAAGCAGAAGCAGCTCAATTTATTGCTAAAACTGACAAGCAGTTCGGTGGGCAAAAAGAAGAAGCTAAAGTTGAGTCTATTAAAGCAATCAATGCTAAAGAAATCGAAGTTAAACTTGGCGCTACAGTGAAAGAAGAAGATGTGGAGAAAGCGACATTCACAATTTCTCAAGGCGAAAATCCAGTAAAAGTTGCAGCAAAAATTGGTGAAGACAAAAAATCTGTAATCTTAACTTTAGAAGATGCTAACAAGCTTAAAAAGAACAATGCTTATGTTGTAACTGCTGAAGGCTTAAAAACTGCTGACGGTAAAGAAATTCCAAAAGCATTAGAAGTTATCTTCTTTAACGACGAAGTAGCTCCAACTGTATCCACAGTTTCTACTCCAGATGGAGATGTTAAAGTAGTATTTAGTGAAAAACTAAATGAAAACGAAAAAGTTACTGTTGTTATTAACGGTACAAAATTCGTAGTTAACCCTAAAGGTAATACAGTTACATTACCAAAAGCTGATGTTGCATCTGTAGTTAAAAACGGTGAAGCATTTAACGTAATCGTAACAGGTGCTAAAGATTTAGTTGATAACACAATGGAAATGTACGAAGGTAAAGCTACTTATAAAGTAGAAAAAGACGTTACAGCTCCAGAAGTTAAAGATGTTAAAGTGAAAGAAATTACTAAAGAAGATGCTACATTAGAAGTTACATTCTCAGAAGAGATGACTAACGAGAACTTAGGTACTGTAACAGTTAAAAAAGGTAAAGATCCTTTAACAGCTACAATCACTGTTGATCCTCAAGACAAAACAAAAGCAATTGTTGAAGTAAAAGGCGCTCTTAAAGCAGAGGAAACAGCTACAAATCTTACAATTGAGTTTGTTGGTTACAAAGATGTAGCTAACAACGTAGGTCAAAAAGTATCTAAAGAAGTAAAAGTTACAAAAGACGTTGTAGCTCCTAACTTCGTAAAAGTTGTAGCAGAGAAAGATCAAAAAGCTACATTTACATTTGATAAAGAAGTAAATGCTGAAACAGCTACATTTGATAAAAAAGTTGTTCGTATCATTAATCAAGATACAAGCGAAGATGTAACAACAAATGTGACAGTAGAAGCTGCGAAAGATAATAAAAAAGGTATCACTGTAAAATTCCCAGCTGCAGGTAACTATAAAGTTTCTGCTTCAAAAGGATTTATTCAAGATAAAGCTGGTAATAATTCAGCTGCATTTACTACAGATGTAAAAATTGACAAGAACAAAGAAGAAGTAGTAGTTGATAAAGAAGCTCCAAAGGTAACAGATAAAGCGTTCAATAAGGATGAAAATACTATTACAGTAAAATTTGATAAAGTTGTTAAAGGTGGCCAAGGTGCAGAGTCAGCTGCTAACGTAAACAACTACACATTAGCAGGCGCTAAATTACCAGAAGGTACACTAATCACTTTATCTGGTGATACAGCTACAATCGAATTACCAAAAACATTCACTTTCGAAAAATCAGAAACAGTGAAATTCACAGTTTCTAATGTTGCAAATGCATCTGGTGTGAAAATGGGTACAACAAACCTATTATTAGATGTTAAAGATACAAAAGCTCCTGAATTCAAATCAGCTAAAGTTTCAAATGTAGAGAAGAAAGAAGTAACTCTTACATTCTCTGAAGCTGTAAAAGTTGATGCAACTGATCTTGTATTTGACTTAAATGGTGTGCCATTCACAGTAGCGGCAGACTCTGCTAAAGCAGCAAAAGAAACTGCTTCTAAAGAAGTAGTACTTAAGTTAGAAACTGCAGAGAATGTTAACTTTGCAACTGGTACATTAACTCTTAAAGCTAAAGAGCTTAAAGATAATGCAACTTTAAATACAGTTGACACAGAAAATAACAAACTTGTTGCTTTCAAACCAGTAACAGTAACTCGCTAATTGAAATTTATTTTAATGGAAAGAGTCCACATTATGTGGGCTCTTTTTTATGTTTAATTTTTATATAAAACGATTTCTAAAAAATTGATCATATTTTGCAAATTAATAGTTAGTTTTATTGAGAAACAAATTAAAAGCGCTTTCAAAAATAGAAGGATACCTCATTAATATGTAAATTATTTGTAAATTAACACCTTTTTCTGTTAAAAAAACATTCGAAAAGAAGAAAATAATGTCGAAATGAAATAGTTTCAGTCGAATTTAGTCTGAAAATTGTATTTATTGTAAAAAATATTTAGGTGATGAAGTGGAAATATGTGCTATAATTCCAATTGTGTATTCGATATGAAAAATATACGAAGCGCATTGAGAGTGGTTTATAGGAAAACAGTTTATTCATTTCTATATTTAAGTATTATCGATATCTTAATAGCACAATAAAAAGACCGAATTATCAGAATGTGTCGAATCTTCTTTTGAGAAAGTTCTTGATAACGAATGGTTTTGTATAGTATGATGAACTTGTTTCAGAAAATGGTATTTAAACCTTATATTTACATTTAACGGTTTGTATCATTTTTTATGTGAACTACTTTTCATTATAGTGTTTTTATTGTTTTATGGCTTTTCTAACTAGCTAGTTTTCAAATTTAATATGATGTGAAACTAGTAGCATATTCCTGAAGGAGGAAATTTATAAAATGGCAAAGACTAACTCTTACAAAAAAGTAATCGCAGGTACAATGACAGCAGCAATGGTAGCAGGTGTTGTATCTCCAGTAGCAGCAGCAGGTAAATCATTCCCAGACGTTCCAGCTGGACATTGGGCAGAAGATTCTATTAACTACTTAGTAGATAAAGGTGCAATTGTAGGTAAGCCAGACGGTACATATGGTCCAACCGAATCAATCGATCGTGCTTCGGCAGCTGTAATCTTCACTAAAATTTTAAACTTACCAGTTGATGAAAATGCTCAACCTTCTTTCAAAGATGCTAAAAATACATGGGCTGCTAAATATATCGCAGCAGTTGAAAAAGCTGGTATCGTTAAAGGTGACGGCAAAGAAAACTTCTATCCAGAAGGAAAGATTGACCGTGCTTCATTTGCTTCTATGTTAGTAAGTGCTTATAACTTAAAAGATAAAGTTAATGGCGAGTTAGTTACAACATTTGATGATTTAAGAAAACATTGGGGTGAAGAAAAAGCAAACATCCTAATTAACCTTGGAATCTCTGTAGGTACTGGTACGAAATGGGAGCCAAATAAAACTGTAACTCGTGCAGAAGCAGCTCAATTTATCGCATTAACAGATAAAAAGTATGGTAAAAAAGATAATGAACAAGCATATGTAACAGATGTGAAAATTTCTGAACCAGCGAAATTAACATTAACAGGTACTGGTTTAGATAAACTTTCTGCTGATGATGTAACTCTTGAAGGAGATAAAGCTGTTGCGATTGAAGCAAGCGCTGATGGTACTTCTGCTGTAGTAACACTTGGTGGCAAAGTAGCTCCTAATAAAGACTTAAGCATTAAAGTTAAAAATCAATCATTCGTAGCGAAATTCGTATACGAAGTGAAAAAATTAGCTGTAGAAAAACTTACATTTGATGATGATCGTGCTGGTCAAGCAATTGTCTTCAAATTAAACGACGAAAAAGGTAACGCTGATGTTGAGTACTTAAACTTAGCAAACCATGACGTCAAATTTGTAGCAAATAACTTAGACGGTTCACCAGCAAACATTTTTGAGGGTGGAAAGTCAACTTCTTCTACAGGTAAACTTGGTGTTGGCCTTTCTCACGGTGATTACAAAGTAGAGGTTCAAGTTACAAAACGCGGTGGTTTAACGGTTTCTAACACTGGTATTATTACAGTGAAAAACCTTGATACACCAGCTTCTGCAATTAAGAGTACTGTATTTGCGGTAGATGCAGATAAAAACGGTGTAGTATACGGTAATACATTGACTGGAAAAGACTTCAAACTAAACAGCCAAACGTTAGTGGTTGGTGAAAAAGCACAAATCCATAACGTAGTTGCTACAATTGCTGGAGAAGATAAAGTAGTTGATCCAAACTCAATTAGCATTAAATCTTCAAACAGCGGTATTATCTCTGTAGTAAACAACTACATTACAGCTGAAGCTGCTGGTGAAGCTACACTTACTATTAAAGTAGGCGACGTTACAAAAGACGTTAAATTCAAAGTAACGACTGGTTCTCGTACGTTAAAATCAGTAAAAGCTAATCCAGATAAATTACAAGTTGTTCAAGGTAAAACATTACCTGTTACATTCGTAACAACTGACCAATATGGCGATCCATTTGGTGCTAACACAGCTGCAATTAAAGAAGTTCTTCCAAAAACTGGTGTAGTGGAAGCTTTAGATGTAACAACAACTGATGCTGGCTCAATCGGTACAAAAACAATTGGTGTTACAGGTAATGAAGTAGGCGAAGGTACAGTTCACTTCCAAAATGCTAACGGTGAAACTTTAGGTTCATTATATGTGAACGTAACAGAAGGTAACGTTGCATTCAAAAACTTCGAACTTGTATCTAAAGTAGGTAAATACGGTGAATCACCTGATTCAAAACTTGACTTAAATGTGGCTAACACAGTTGAGTATCAATTATCTAAGTACACTTCAGATCGCGTATATTCTGATCCTGAAAACTTAGAAGGTTATGAAGTTGAGTCTAAAAATCCAGCAGTAGCTACAGCTGAAATTGTTGGAAATAAAGTTGTTGTTAAAGGTTTAAAACCAGGTAAAGTTGATATCCACTTAACGAAAAATGGTGCAACTGCTGGTAAAGCGACATTAGAAATCGTTCAAGAGAAAATCGCTATTAAATCTGTAGACTTCAAACCAGTTCAAACAGAAAACTTCGTGGAGAAGAAAATTAACATCGGTACTGTATTAGAACTTGAGAAGAGTAACCTTGATGATATCGTAAAAGGTATTAACTTAACGAAAGAAACACAACATAAAGTACGTGTTGTGAAGTCTGGCAAAGATAAAGGAACTCTTTACCTTGATACAAATGGTAATGCTCATTATGACATCTTTGACCAAAAACTTGGTGATGTAACAGTAACAGCATCAAGTGATTCAGTATTCAACAACTTTAAAGCAGACATTTATGATGCTTTAACTACGAAGTACACTGACAAAGGTACATTAGTGTTCAAAGTATTAGGCGATAAGAATGTTGTAACAAGTGAAATTGGTTCACAAGCTGTACAAGTGAACGTTCTTAACAACCCAAATCTATAAGTCGATTATAGATAAAGTAAAAAATCAGTGGGGATTCATCCCCACTGATTTTTTAATAGAAAGAAGGCTCTTGTAAATTTACAAGAGCCTTCTTTCTATTTCTTAAACTTAAACATATCTCCGCTCAAATTCGAATCACTATACACGAACAATACCATGTTAATGTTGTTGTCTTGAATGTATTGATGTACATCTTTTTCGTGATAGTGACGTAGGTCGAGGATAGATGTGTGTTTGAAACTTTGTGCTAAGTGTGGCACGATTGCGTTTGCGAATGAGTCTTTTAGGACTAGGGCGCGTACTTCATTTTGTGCATTGTTATTTTCGATGACGATTTCTGGATAGTCATCTGTGTAATAACCTGCGTATGATGTTGTATCTTTTTGTTTTTCTACGCCGTATATTTCATCTAATTTTTGGTGAATAGTACCTTGCACATCTTTTGCGGTTACGCTTGTGAAGTTGAAACCGTCTTTCGGTGTGTAGTAGCATAATTTTTCACCCGTTGCATCGATGAGTTGGTATAGTTGGTTGTTGAAGCTACCGACTAAATGTTTATTTTGCGCACATGTCCGAGTGTAGTCTTCTTTTTTTATTTCTTTTCCTTTATATATAGAAGATTGTTGCCCGATTGTGTTCATTATATATTGGTAACCTAAGAAGGCACCGTCCATATTCCAATGATGATCTGTTTTGAAATACATGTCTTGTATTTCTTCGTTTGTATAGTTCTGTTTAAAGTGTTCCATAAGTTTTATTGGCTTTACGTCTGCTGGAAGCTTCTTTAGAAAGTAATTTAAATTTTCCTGTGCATATGTGTGAATATGAGAAGGTAATTTAAATGATAATGCATTCGTTTTTGACGGTGGTAAAGCAAAGTAAAACTCAACGTTTTGTTCTTTTAAAAACTGAGACAAATCGTTTATAGCGGGCATGGATTGGTCAATTTCATTGTATTTTTTTGTCCACGCCGGGTTTTTCAGGAGCCATTTATCATCAGTTAAAATAATGTCGTTAATGAGAGATTTGCCCATATTAATTTGAGCAATCGTATAGTTTTTAATAAGCTCATCTCGTCCAATTAGTTGATCATTTGTGTATGTTTCGAAATCTTTAAAGAAGCTACCAGTTAGGAGAGCTTCTTTCGTAAGTGCTGGTTTTTGAGCGAGCGGCCGATTTTCAACTGGTGAAATGTCTCGGTCTGTTTTGAGTAACGATAATATGCCAAATGAAAAGATAATGGTGAGAAAACCGATAAACAGGATGAGGTTCCCCAATTTTTTCATAATAACGTTTCCTTCCTACATCAGTTAAAACCTGAAATAAATAAATGGATTATATGTTGAGTTAATCAAGTACATAACCGAAATCATAAATAATGTTAGTAATAATATAGGACGTACAAATTGCATTGTGAACATATACGTTTTTGGCGCAAGTTCTAGTATGTTTTTCATTCTTTTTAAAATTGGTGTCGCTGCGATAAAGGCAATGAGAAATACGATAATGTATTCATGTACGTATAACATCGTATTGTCATCGATGAAAGATTGGCCGCTTATGCCGAACATCGCTTTTAAATATTGGAACGAGTAAGCGAAGTTGTCAGCTCGGAAGAAGACCCAACCGATCATAACGATTAGTAATACGTATGCATGTTGCAGCGGCTTCCATAGTTTGTTTAATATTTTTTCGAATCCAGCTTTTTCAATTGAAATAATAAAGCCGTAATATAAGCCCCAGGCGATAAATGTCCAGCTCGCCCCGTGCCATAAACCAGTTAATCCCCATACGATGAAGAGGTTACGATAATTCGCTAGTTTTGAAACGCGGTTTCCGCCGAGCGGGATATATATGTAATCGCGGAACCAAGAGCCGAGTGTAATATGCCATCTTCTCCAAAACTCTGAAATAGATTTAGAGATGTACGGATAGTTGAAGTTTTTCGGGAAATCAAATCCGAACATTTTTCCAAGTCCTATTGCCATATCAGAGTACCCTGAGAAATCGAAATAAATTTGCAGGGTATAGGCGATAATACCAATCCATGCCGTTCCAACACTCATTTCAGATGGTGGTAAGGCAAAGATTTTATCAGCGACGAATCCAACTTGGTTAGCGATTAATATCTTTTTTGCTAGTCCGAGAACGAAAATTTGAATACCTTCTGTGAATCGTTCAAAAGAATGGATGCGCGTTTTAATTTGCTCAGCGACGATATTGTAACGAACAATTGGTCCGGCAATAAGCTGAGGGAAAATAGATATATATAGCGCTAAGTTAAGTGGGTTTTTTTGAACATCCCCATCTTTACGGTATATATCGATGACATAGGACATCGCTTGGAATGTATAAAATGAAATTCCAATTGGTAGTGGAATAGGTTCCACATGAATAGATAAGTGCAAGACGTTGTTTAAAATGTCTGTGAAAAATGAAATATACTTAAAATAAGAAAGTAATAGTATATTTCCGACCACAGCCATAATTAAAAATGTGACTTTCATATTTTTTCGTTTATCATAATGATGCACGAGTAGGCCGAAGCAGTAGTTTAATACAATGGAAAAGAGCATTAAAAGAACGAAACGTGGTTCGCCCCATGCATAGAAAATTAAACTAAATGCAAGTAATACGAAATTACGTAGCTCGGCACGCACTATAAAATAGAGAAATAATACGAGAGGTAAAAAGATAAATAAGAAAATCGAACTACTAAATACCAAAGGACTCTCCTCACTTTTTCGAAATACATTTCGTACAAAAAAACCGACATATCTATTATATATTCTTTTTTATAATAGCGCCTTTAATATTTTAGCATGTTAATAATTCGATTAAAATAATTATTCTATATAATAGAAGGAAAGCGGTATGGAATCCTTTTGACACCCACTATCTGGATAAGATAAGATGAATAAGGTGTGATTTGTTTAGAAGGGAAGAGATGGTGTGTTATTTAACTCGTTTGAGTTTATTTTTTTATTTTTACCGATAGCATTTCTTTTATATTTTTTATTAAATAAATTTGGACAAACTACTTTAGCGAAAGCTTGGCTTGTCGCAGCATCTTTATTTTTCTATAGTTATTGGAACATAAAGTATTTGCCGCTTATGTTAGTATCGCTTATTGTGAACTACTTTATTGGAATGAGGCTCGTGAAGCATAAGAGTAAATTTCTTTTAGCAGTAAGCTTACTATTTAATATCGGAATGCTTAGTTATTTCAAGTACTATGATTTCTTTTTGCAAAATGTAAATTCGTTATTTGGAACTCATTTTACATTATTATCATTAACGTTACCGCTTGCGATTAGTTTCTATACATTCCAAAAGATTGCGTTTTTAGTAGATACATATCGCGGGGAAACGGAGGCATGTCATTTTCTTGATTACGCTCTGTTTGTAACATTTTTCCCGCAACTTATTGCAGGACCAATTGTACACCATGCGCAAATTATGCCGCAGTTTGCGGATCGTAGTAAAAAGCGTTGGCAATCAAATTATATCGTTCTCGGTATTTTTGTATTTGCCATCGGTATTTTTAAGAAAGTAGGGATTGCAGACGTTTTATCTCCTGTCGTACGGGAAGGGTTTGATGTACAGCAGTCGCTAACCTTTGTTGAAGCTTGGCTTTCATCATTAGCGTTTACATTTCAGTTATACTTTGATTTCAGTGGATATAGCGATATGGCAATTGGAATTGCGTTAATGTTCAACATTAAATTGCCTCAAAACTTTAACTCACCTTATAAAGCGGTGAGTATACAAGACTTTTGGCATCGTTGGCATATGACATTAAGCCAGTTTTTAACGAAATATGTGTATATTTCTCTTGGAGGAAATCGAAAAGGTATTACGCGTACATACGTCAATATTATGATTGTTTTCTTAATAAGTGGACTTTGGCATGGGGCTGGTTGGACATTTATTTTCTGGGGATTTCTGCACGGATTAGCTTCTGTCGTTCATCGTTTGTGGAACAAAGCAGGAGGGTGCATGCCGGCCTGGGCGGGATGGCTCGTGACGTTTTTCTTCATTAATATAACGTGGGTATTCTTTAGAGCAACATCGATGCATGATGCGGTGAAAGTGTTAAAAGGAATGTTTGGATTTAATGGATTCGAACTAGCCAATAGCGTATTCCCGGTATTTATTATTGAGAAGCTACAATTTTTAAAAGGGTACGGTGTTTCATTTACTGAAGCATACCATGTTTCATTATTAAATACGGAAATAGTAGCGTATATTTTCGGAGCATTATGTATTAGTTTCTTCTTAAAAAATTCAATTCAGTTAAAAGACTCATTCCGTCCGACAGTATGGACGGCGTTATTTACTGCAATATTACTTGTGTATAGTGTATTGCATTTAACGAGTATTAGTGAGTTTTTATACTTTAATTTCTAGGTGGAGAATATGAAAAACAAACAGTGGCTTATTTTCGTTTTTGTATGTGTTTTTATTCCACTTGCAGGTGTTGGAATATTTAATGGCTATGCAGATTCACTTTGGTTATTCTCTCATAAAAATAAGTGGAATGATGTTCAGTTTGGGTTTAATGAGAGACAACAAAAAACGAATTATATAACATATCGTCCGTTTACTTATGATGGCGTTATACTTGGAAGTAGTAGAACAACGTTTATCAATGAGAATGATTTTACTGGATTAAACGCATTTAATTATGCGGTAAGTAGTATGGATCCGCGTGAGTACGATGCGTACATTGAATATGCAAAAGAGAGAAAAGGTAGTGAATTATCTTCTATTGTGATTGGTTTAGATTTCCTTGGAACGAACAAAAATAGAGAAATCGGTTTTGAAAAGCCAGAAGTATATATTAATGAAGCACAAAGCTTACTATATCCAATTAAATCGTATGTGAGTATGGATGGGATTACATATTCCCGAAATACAATTCAAAACTCCATTCATCACAATAAGACTATTGATGTATATAATCGCGATAACATAAAATCGATGCGTGAGTATACGAAAGAAGAGCGTGACACACAAATTGCCGCGCAAGTAGATAAATTTAGTAGAGAGATTTATGGCGGGAATTATGAGTATCAAAATATGAAGGAAATATTAGGAACTGTAAAATCTCATAATCCGAATACAAAGTTTTATATTTTTACAACTCCTGTTTCAGAGCCATTGTTCCGTGCGATGATTCAATCAGGACGTTGGGAAGATTATAAAAGGTGGCTCCATGATACTGTCGATGTATTTGGAGAAGTACATCATTTCATGTATTTAAATTCAGTAACAAAGAACTTAGATAACTATATGGATGGACATCATTTCAGACCAGAAGTCGGAAAGATAATTGCACATAAAGTTGTAAATGAAGAAGATCGTAATGTGCCGAAAGATTTCGGTATTGTTATTACGAAGGATAATATTGATGAGGTGCTGGAGCAGATTCATGCATCGTTTCAATAGAAAGAAATAGTTTTGTTTCAAGGATCGAATCGCCATGTGATTCGATCTTTTTTTAGTAATCCACAAAAAATTTAATTAAGCGAGAAAAAGCAATTATGACTGGAATAGAAAGAAGCAGCATCCAAATAGATGCTGCTTCTTTCTATTCTATTTCTAAATCAACAATTAAGTAGGCAAGTATAACGATGAAAAAAATGCTAACAGATGGTGCTGTTAATACGTGACCAGACATAAAGCCAATGCCAAGTGATAGGATGAGTGTACTAGATAATAGCATATATTTTACAGTTATAATTTTCTTAAAGTTTGTAATCATACGGATGAATAGTTTAATACCGAAGTATAGAAGTGGTATTAAGTAAATAAGGAAACCGATAATTCCAAAGGCGAAAAATAGGTCATGGAAGTCCATTTCAATTAATTTAATTTTAACTGTGTAGTTACCAGCGTAACCCATTCCAAAAAGTTTTTGTGAGAGCGGTGCTTCTTTATAGTATTGTTTGTATACTTTTAAGAATTTGTCCCGATCACTATAAATTAAACTCTTCACTTCAGAGTCTGTTAGTTCACCTTTTGCGTGTTTTTTTGCATCCTCTGGATTTTCTTTAATTACTTTTCCTTCTTTTTTATCCTGTTCTTCTTGTACTGATTTTTTGTATTCGTATATTTGCATGTGGATTCCCATATTTTTTGCGATAGGAGTATGCGGTGTAAGAACAATTAAACCTCCTAGTACAACTGCTGCAACGATGGTGTTTACAAGATATGTGAATCCTTTTTTTTCTTTTTTACGGTTTATCATATATTCAATGAACGAGAAGAAAAGTGCTACGCCTAATGTTAGCACAATTGCACCATATCCAACTTTTGTTCCGACCATAATACTTGCATACATCGCAAGTATTGTTGGGATCCAGTAATATATTTTCGAGAAAGAAGTTGTTTTATAAATCGAATATAAGACAACGATTGGGAACATAATCGCGAAGAGAGCACTTAAATCATTTCCAGCAAAGAACCAACCTCTTGAGCCAATTTTTGAGTGAGGATAGCTTGGGAAATCAGTGCCAGTTTGCATTGCGATAATCATTGTGATGCTTAAAATTAAAGTTGCATATAAGAAATATGTAATGATTTTATGAAACACATATTCTTTATTTTTTAGCTCTTTAAAGACGATAATATATCCAAACAGTAGCACAATTGGATATATGCTCTTTAAAATAAATTTAACTTCTTCTCCAAATGAAACTGGAGATTTAACCATCATATTATTTACAAGACCGATTGCCAGTGCAATTCCGAGTAAACATAAATAGAGAATGTACTTTTTCGCACCTTGTTGTTTATGATGAAGAAGTAGATAACCTAATGCAAGAAGCATAAAGGCGAAACGGACTACGATTCCGACTGTTGCGCTCATGTGTAATATATAGATTGAAAAAGACGTTAATAAATCTAAAATTGGTTGAAACACGATGAATAGCAGTAGGAAATGCGGGAAGTAGTTATCCGTCTGTTTTAACTTAGTAACCATATGTTCCTCCATTTCTTCATTCCTTTATTTCAGCACCCCTCTATATAATAGGAAGGGGAATGAATTTCTATATTTAATTTTTATATCAGACTTAAGAATACACCATTTCATTGTAATGGTAAATAGATGAAGAGCGGGGATAAACCGACTTTAATTTCTATATTTTGTAACGAAATTGTATGTTTTATGCAAGGTGATATACAAATTACGAGATTATTAGACAGAAAATTAAGAAAAAAGAAGGGTTTTTCACATCCTTTCTATAATTATATAAGTATAATCTTTGTGTAGAAAAGAGGGGTATATATAATGGAAGTAACAAGTAAAACAGAATCTGTCATTGTGAAATATGAAGGGCACGTTGCAACGGTTATGGTCAATCGCCCAGAGGTGTTAAATGCATTAGATGAACCAACGTTAAAAGAGTTATTACAAAAACTGAAAGAAGTAGCGGAGAGTTCTGCACACATTGTTGTGTTATGCGGGAACGGCCGTGGTTTTTCTGCGGGTGGAGATATTAAATCGATGCTTTCAAGTAATGATGAAAGCAAGTTTGATGGTATTATGAATACTATTTCTGAAGTCGTTGTGACTTTATATACGATGCCGAAGCTTGTTATTAGTGCTATTCATGGACCAACTGCTGGTCTTGGATTAAGTATTGCACTAACAGCTGACTATGTGATGGCAGATATATCATCAATTATTGCGATGAACTTTATTGGAATCGCTTTAATTCCAGATGGTGGCGGCCATTTCTTCCTTCAGAAGCGCGTTGGTGAAAATATGACGAAGCAAATTATTTGGGAAGGAAAGAAATTATCGGCGAGCGAAGCGCTTGATATCGGTTTAATTGATGAAGTAATCGGCGAAGATTTCCAAACGGCTGTGAAGCAAAAAATTAGTGAATGGTCACAAAAGCCAATCAAAGCGATGATTCAAACGAAGCAAATTTTATGTGAAGTAAATCGCTCCAATTTAGAACAAACGCTGCAGCTTGAAAAACGCGGTCAATATGCGATGAGACAAACAGCAGATCATAAAGAGGGCATCGCTGCATTTTTAGAAAAACGTTTACCGGCATTTAAAGGAGAATAAAGTGTAGTGGCAGTTTTACTGCCGGTTAATTTAGGATAAAGGGGAGAAAGTGCTAACACATTTTAGTATAATTGTGTTAGCACTTTTTTTTAGGAGTAATATATGAAGAAAGTTATTGGTATTATCGTTATTATTTTACTTACATATTATGCTTTGCATAGTACACCATCTCTTGCGGTACGGACTGCACTATTTTTTGAAGGGCATCCAATTGCTGCTTTCTCAGGTGAAGTGGAGAAAGAACGGGATGTGAAAAAAGAAGCGATTCCTGATGAGTACCAAACCTTATATGGAGAGAAGAAAGAAGAACCAGAGCATTATTTCTTTCCGGCAGTAAGGGCGCACGGATCAGGAATTGATATGTTAAGTGCTTGTGTGAAAAAAGAGTGGTTATTTTATCCCGCATTAACGGGCAGTAAGACCCCCACCTCAAAATTCAGCGGAAGCAAAGAAGTTAGGTTGGGGATCAACTGCCCGTAAAAGCCCGATTGGTTCAACTAATAATCAGTGGGGGATGAACAAAACCCCCACTGATTAAAGTTTCACTTTATAAGGCAGAGCTCGGCTGCTATTAAACATAGGAGGATGAATGATGTCAGCATATAACAAGTTAGTAAGAGATCGTGTTCCAGAGAAGATTTTAATGTCTGGAAAAACATATACAGCACAAAAATTAACAGGACAAGCATACATACAAGCTTTGGCGAAAATTGGAACAGAAGAAATTCGTGAATTTGCTTCTATGAAAGAGCGTGAACATGCGCTTGATTCTCTTGCGGATGCACTGGAAGTAATCATATCATTAGCGCGTGCAGAAGGTGCAACAATTGAAGATGTAGAACGTCTTCGTAAGCAGAAAGAGATAGAGCGCGGTGGGTTTGAAAGAGGTATTTACTTGTTGGATGTTTCAGAAGAATAGATTTGTAGGGAAAGCATAGCGTTACTCATTAACGAACGCTATGCTTTTTTGTTGCGATTAAGCTAATAATGAAGAAGATAGCTGTTAATACCCAGCCAATTGTAATAGAAGTAGTAGTATGAACTGCATAAGAAACTTGTAAACAAAGTAATGATGCTAGAAACCAAATGAGTGCAATGTGTACATATTTTTTTGATATATTCATATTGTATAACTCCTTTTATATACTAAAGTGAATTTTACTATAATTTAGAAAATTAAGCTATATGAGTAGAGGATTTATAGTAAATTCGGTATACTAAATAATAGGAAAAATGAGGAGGAAACGACAATGGCACATTATGCGAAAGAAACGATGGAATTGATTAAGGAGCTTGTCTCTATTCCAAGTCCATCTGGAAATACAGATAAAATTATTCGTTTTATTGAAAACTATGTAAGTGAGTGGAATGTAGAAACGAAGCGTAACAATAAAGGTGCTCTTATTTTAACGGTAAAAGGGAAAAATGATGCACAGCATCGCTTATTAACAGCACACGTTGATACGTTAGGTGCGATGGTGAAAGAAATTAAGCCAGATGGTCGTCTCAGTCTTTCTATGATTGGCGGATTTCGCTGGAACTCTGTAGAAGGGGAATATTGCGAAATTGAAACATCAAGTGGCAAGACGTATACAGGAACGATTTTAATGCATCAAACATCTGTACATGTATATAAAGATGCAGGTGAAGCGAAACGCGATGAGAAAAATATTGAGGTTCGTATCGATGAGCGCGTATTTTCAGCTGATGCAGTACGTGAATTAGGAATTGAAGTAGGAGACTTCGTTTCATTTGATCCACGCGTTCAAATTACAGAGAGTGGATACATAAAATCACGTCATTTAGATGACAAAGTAAGTGTTGCAATTCTATTAAAATTAATTAAGAGATTACAAGATGAAAACGTAACATTACCATATACAACTCATTTCTTAATTTCTAACAATGAAGAGATTGGATACGGTGGTAACTCTAACATTCCAGAAGAAACAGTTGAATATTTAGCGGTTGATATGGGAGCGCTAGGTGATGGACAAGCATCTGACGAGTATACAGTATCTATTTGTGCAAAAGACTCTAGTGGTCCGTATCATTATGCACTACGTAAACATTTAGTAGAGCTTGCGAAAACGAACAATATTGAATATAAAGTAGATATTTATCCGTACTATGGATCGGATGCATCAGCTGCGATTCGCGCTGGATTTGATGTGAAGCATGCATTAATTGGAGCAGGTATTGATTCTTCTCATGCATTTGAGCGTACACATGAAAGTTCGATTGCTCATACAGAAGCACTTGTTTATGCATATGTATTATCAGAGATGATTGCAGAATAAGAAAAGAAATAGGCTACCTCTAGTAGCCTATTTTTTATTTGCAGAGAAATCGACTTTATTTAACAAAAAGTAAGTTAATTGTAATTTGTTTTACAATATTAAGAAAGTAGGTTTACTACATAATTCGAGTATTATAAAATAATAGAGGCGCACTAATTTTTTTTGTTTGGATTTTTTGAGATTTATATATTAAGATTACGCGTTATAAAAAGATGATTGTCGAGAGGAGTATTATTTTTTATGAAGTATCGTGCAGTCGCGGCAGGTATTTTAGCCGCAAGTTTATTATCGTCTCCAGTAAGTAGTTTCGCAGCAGCGAAGAAGTTTTCGGATGTTCCTTCATGGGCGCAAGAATCAGTTGATTATTTAGTAGGAAAAAAGGCGCTTGATGGAAAGCCAGATGGAACGTTTTCTCCATCTGAAGCAGTAGATAGAGGGTCAGCTGCAAAAATTTTAGCAGTCGTTCTTGGTTTACCAATTGATCCAAAAGCAAAGCCATCTTTTAAAGATGCACAAAACCATTGGGCAGCTCCGTACATTGCTGCAGTGGAAAAAGCAGGTGTAATTAATGGGGATGGTACTGGTAAATTCAATCCATCAAGCCAAATTAACCGTGCATCTATGGCATCTATGTTAGTACAAGCATACTCATTAGATAAGAAAATTATTGGAGAACTTCCAACACAGTTTAAAGATTTGGAAACTCATTGGGGTAAGAAACAAGCTAATATTTTAGTAGCTTTAGAGATTTCTAAAGGTACGGGAAATGGCTGGGAGCCTGAAGGAACTGTAACTCGTGCAGAAGCAGCTCAGTTTATTGCGATGGCTGATCAAAATAAAACAGATACATCAAAAAGAATGTATATGAACAGAAACTTTATTACATATCATCAACCATCATTATCATCTGGTATTACTGATGTTCAGCATAAGCCACAAATGGTTGTAGTGAAAGAACAAAGAGCAGACGGCTGGTTAAAAATTGTAACAAGTAAAGGTGAGAAATGGACACCTCTAACAGAAAAAACAGAAACGATTAATGAAGGATTTACTACTTATGAAACAGCTTCACATAGTTCTAAAGTGCTAGGTACATATAATGCACAAACAGTAACGGTTATGGAAGAGAGTGGAAGCTGGATTCGTATCCGCGTAGGCGCTGGTTTCCAATGGGTTGATAAAAATCAATTAAACCCAGTAAAACAAGAGAACTTCTTAGAAGGTAAAGCAATTATTATTGATCCAGGTCACGGTGGAATTGACTCGGGTAATGTTGGTTATTATGAGAAAGAAAGTGAAACTGTATTAGATGTATCATTACGATTAAAGAAAATATTTGAGCAAAGGGCACCATTTACTGTTATGTTCACTCGTACAAATGATACACGTCCAGGAACAAGTGGTCCTGATTCATTAAAGAAACGTGTAGAGTTTGCACAGGAACATAATGGAGATATTTTTGTAAGTATTCATGCTAATGGCTCTGAATATAAAAATGGACAAGGTACAGAAACGTTATATTATCAGTCAGCAAGAGCAAAAGTAACGAATCCGCATGTAGAAGACAGTATGTTATTAGCACAAAAAATTCAAGATCGTCTTGTAGCAGCACTTGGAACAAAAGATCGTGGTATAAAACATCAGGACTTATACGTAACTAGAGAAAATACAATGCCAGCTGTATTAACAGAATTAGCATTTGTAGATAATAAAAGTGATGCAGATAAAATTGCTACACCAAAACAGAGACAAGCTGCAGCAGAAGCGATTTATCAAGGTATTTTAGATTATTACGAAGCAAAGGGTAATAACGTATCTTCTTTCCGTTAATACATTAAAAGAGATTGCCAATAGGCAGTCTCTTTTATTTATTAACGTTTCTCTTTATTTCAGGCATGTGATATCATTTAATTTTATACAAAAAAGTATTGTAATTATAACGATATAGAGGATGATCATAGATTGAATAATCATAGGAAAACACCTGCATGTATATATACGTATGCATTTCGTGAGGAGGAGCGTGCTTTATGTTACTTGGAAATGCGCTCGTTCTTTGGAATGGAGTCCCACGTTAATATTTTGAAAAGTGATGTCAAAATTGACCCGAGTAGAAGTCCTTTTATGAAAGAACGCGTTGAGGTTATGTATGAAGGAGACGACTTAGAAAGTATTTTGGAACAAGTAAAGGAAATTGAATTAGGAGAAATGACGTTTAAAGTTATCTTCGTGAAAATCAATGATCTTGAGGGAGAAAATAAAATAGAGTATGCGGAAAGACGTATCATTGAACGACGTATTGGGGATTGTATTGATGCGGAAGCAGATGTGCGCAATCCAGAGCGTACTTTTGGTATTGTTCCATTAGGCGGACGTTGGTATTTTGGACATTATGTAGAGAGTAAACCAGTTTGGTACCATCATATAAAAAAACCACGTAGCTATTCGACATCTCTTAGCACACGCGTTGCAAGATCCGTTGCAAATATTGCGGTGCCAAATCCAGAGGGAGTAAGAGCGATTGATCCGTGCTGCGGCATTGGAACGGTTGTAGTAGAAGCTCTTTCGATGGGAATTAACATCGTTGGTAGAGATATAAGCCCGCTCGTTGCGATTGGAGCGAGAGAAAATATTGCGCACTTCGGATTCGATGGGACGATAACGAAAGGTCCGATCGAGGAGATTACGGAGAACTATGACGTCGCAATTATCGACATGCCATATGACTTATTTACGCACGCAACACCAGAAAATCAGCTCTCCATTCTTTCAAGCGCACGCCGCATTGCTAAAAAGGTAGTCGTTGTCACAATGGAAACAATGGACGATATGATTCATGAAGCAGGATTTGAAATTATAGATCGTTGCACTACAAAAAAAGGAACATTTTCTAGACAAATTCTTGTTTGTGAATAAGGAAGAAAGGTCACCCGTTTGGGTGACCTTTTTTATGGTGGTTTGATGTGTGATTGGTTGGTGGAATGGAGGAGGAATTTGGCGAAATTTGTCGGTAAGTCGATATTCTATGTCGAATCGTCGATAAATTTAAAAAATCGCCGATATATTGTGTGGAATCGCTGATATATTCCGAGAATCGTCGATATCGTTACATTAGTATATTACTGTTCTTTTAATTTCTCTTGTTGTGCAAGTAGTAAATTGCGCAAGATGTGTCCACGGTAACTTTCTAGTTTGCGTCCTTCATGATAACGCACGCCTAATTTCTTTAGTTCGGCTACGTACCAGCCTTTTGTTCCGTAATACATTGGATCACTTCCTTTTTGCTTTTGAACAGTATATGTGGTGGGGGGAGAGAATTTTCTTTTTTATTCATGAAATTTGCGGGAAATGATTATTGAATATTCTGTCTACTTGTATTATGATTAACTTATTATCGGATGACAGTGATTAGCCTCTCTGCAAGCCCGGATATATGTTTTGAAAAGAAAATAGCGGAACTTCTTTCCACTTGAACTTCCTTAGCAGGAGGACGAGCCATAAGGATAGGGGCAGTAAAATTCAATGCAACTAAATGCGTTGTTTTTCTGGCTCTTTTTATTTTTTATTTAAAGTAGGAGGGGATTAGGAGAAAGCGTTATCAATTTGATGTAGCGCACGTTCATGCTAATGGAGGGGCTGGTGAATTGTTTGGCTAAAGAGAAAAAAGAGTTACAGAAAGATTTAAAAACACGGCATATAACGATGATTTCAATTGGCGGGGTTATCGGGGGAGGTTTGTTTGTAGGAAGTGGAACAATTATTCAATCGTCAGGGCCAGCCGCAATTTTGTCTTACATTATCGGAGCTTTAATGGTTGTGCTCGTGATGCGGATGCTAGGAGAGATGGCAGCGGAAAATCCCGATAGTGGTTCTTTTGCAACGTATGCGAACAAAGCAATTGGACCGTGGGCAGGATATACGATTGGATGGTTATATTGGTTTAACTGGGTCATTATTATCGCAATTGAAGCGGTGCTTTTAGGCGTAATGATCAATAATTGGTTTCCCTCTGTGCCTGCATGGGTCGCGAGTTTAGGAATGGTCCTTTTAATGACGATGACAAATGTGTATTCCGTAAAATTGTACGGTGAGTTTGAATATTGGTTAGCGTTTATTAAAGTGGTGGCGATTGTTTCGTTTTTAATTTTAGGCGTTTCGATGTTCTTTGGTCTCGTTCCAGGGGTGGATAGACCGAGTCTTTCTATTATTACAGAAAACGGTGGTTTCTTCCCAAATGGAATTGTCCCTGTTTTACTGAGCGTTGTGTTTATTTCATTCTCGTTATCAGGGAGTGAAGTTGCAGCGATTGCAGCCGGAGAATCGGAAAATCCAGAGAAGAATGTTATACGAGCTATTAATAGTGTAGTATGGCGTCTTATGCTTTTCTTCGTCGGGTCAGTAACGGTTTTAGTTATGTTCATTCCGTGGACGGATAAGGAATTATTAAAACTTCCATATGCAAGTTTATTTAATATGGCAGGAGTACCTGCAGCCGCAGAAATTATGAATGGTGTTGTATTTTTATCACTACTTTCTGTTATGAACTCAGGGATTTACACAAGTTCCCGCATGTTATTTTCACTTGCGAAAAAAGGCGATGCTCCGTCTGCTTTTGCAAAGTTAAATAGTAGAGGGACGCCGGTTATCGCGATCTATGCGAGTATCGTATTTGCCTTTATTTGCGCGATGTTGAAATTTATATCTCCTGATAAACTGTTTGCATTTTTAGCGAATAGTTCAGGCGGGGTAACGATGCTGATGTATATGTTCGTTGCTGTTTCGCATGTCCAGTTAAGACGAGAGAGGGAGCGTGAAGGGGCTGGGAAGCTGAAAGTGAAAATGTGGTTATTCCCTTATCTCACATATGCAACGCTTTTAATGATTATTACGATATTTGTTTCACAAGCATTTATAGCAGATATGCGTATGCAGTTTTACATGACATTATTAGCTACGATCCTAGTAATAATTAGTTATTTTTTACGAGTTAGAAAGTTAGATAAGCAAAAGTTGAATGATTTTACGATGATAAAAGATTCGGAAGTTAGCTTAGAGAAAGAATAAGAAAAGGGGTATAGACCATGTTGAAAGAGAAGAAGGATATTATAACTACAAAATCTAGCATATTACATGAAAGAAGAAAGAATGCGGTGCCAGAAGGACCTTACAATATTACAGAGTTGTATGTGCAATCAGCGAAAGGCGCGATTATTACGGATGTAGATGGTAATGAATTAATTGATTTTGCGGGTGGAATTGGTATGCAAAACGTTGGGCATTGTCATCCGAAAGTCGTAAAGGCAATTCAAGATCAAGTAGAATCTTCTATTCATAGTTGTTTTCACGTAGCACCTTATGAAAGTTATATTACACTTGCGGAAAGGCTGAATGAGTTAACGCCAGGTGATTGTAAGAAAAAAACGATGTTTGCGAATAGCGGTGCGGAAGCGGTAGAAAATGCGGTGAAGATTGCTAGAAAAGCGACAGGAAGAAGTGCCGTTGTTTCATTTGAGCGTGCATATCACGGGCGTACACTGTTAACGATGTCACTGACAAGTAAGGTGAAACCGTACAAGCATGGATTTGGTCCGTTTGCATCAGAAGTATACAAATTACCTTATCCGTACTATTACCGCACGGAAGAAGGACTATCGCAAGAAGAAGTAGACGCGCAAATTTTGGCATATTTCGAACGCTTCATGTTAGAGGAAGTGGCAAGTGATAATATCGCTGCGATTATTTTGGAACCGCTTCAAGGGGAAGGCGGGTTTATTGTTCCGACGACTACGTTTATACAAGGTGTCCGAAATATTTGTGATAAGTATGGAATTATTATGATTGCGGATGAAATTCAAACTGGTTTTGCTCGTACAGGTAGCTTGTTTGCAATGGATCATTTCGGCGTAGCACCTGATTTAATGACTTTCTCAAAATCAATTGCTGCTGGTATGCCGCTTAGCGCAGTAACGGGAAGAGCGGACTTGATGGATGCACCTGGACCGGGTCAATTAGGTGGTACTTTCTCAGGAAGCCCCGCTGCTTGTGCGGCTGCGCTAGCTGTTTTAGATGTAATTGAAGAAGAGAATTTAGTAAATCGTGCTGTAGAAATTGGTGAGCGTATGATGACAGTGTTTCATAGCTGGAAAGAAAAATACGAAATAGTTGGCGATGTGAGAGGCCTTGGCGCTATGACTGCCATTGAGCTTGTAAAAGATAAAGGGACGAAAGAGCCAGCGTCAGAAGAAGTGAAAGCGATTATGAAAGAAACGCATAGTAAAGGGGTTATTACGATAAGCGCAGGTATTTATAGTAACGTACTTCGCTTCTTACCACCTCTCGTTATAACGGATGAACAGCTTGAAGAGGGACTTACTATTTTAGAAGCAGCAATTGCAAAACTATCAAAATAAAAACGGCGGGGGCAGGGGAATGAAGTATTTCAATTATATAAATGGTGAATGGAAAGAACCTTCCACGAATGCATATGTAAAAAACTATAATCCGCATAACGGAGAAGTATTAGGTGAGTTTCCGTTTAGTTCAGCAGAAGATACAAGAGTCGCAATCGCATCAGCGAAAGAAGCTTTTCATACGTGGCAAAAGTTATCGTTTCAAGAGAGAGCAAGTTATTTATGGAAAGCAGCCGCTATTTTAAAAGAAAAGGTAAATGAAATCGGTCAGGATGTAACGAATGAAGAAGGAAAGACGATTGCAGAAGGGATAGGAGAGACGAAGCGGGCGATTAGCATTCTTGAATATTATGCAGGAGAAGCAAATCAACCAATCGGAGAGATTATCCCGTCTGCTAATGAAAGTACAATGATTTACAGTAAACGTGTAGCCGTAGGGCCGGTCGGATTAATTACGCCGTGGAATTTCCCGATTGCGATTCCAGCGTGGAAAATGGCTCCGGCACTTATTTACGGAAATACGATTGTTATTAAGCCAGCTGAAGTGACGCCGAAATCGGTGTACCATCTTGTAAATGCTTTTCATGAGGCTGGTATTCCAGCTGGTGTTGTTAATTGCGTATTCGGAAAAGGCTCTGAAGTTGGAGCAGAATTAACAGGAAATCCAGATATACAAGCGGTTTCTTTTACCGGTTCGAATCACGTTGGAAATATCATTCAAAAAGCAGCCGTTGAAACGAGGAAGAAAGTACAACTAGAAATGGGTGGGAAAAATCCGTTAGTTGTATTAAAAGATGCCGATATTGAAAAGGCGGTCACTATTGCGATAAAAGGTGCGTTTATGTCAACAGGGCAAAAATGTACTGCAACAAGTAGAGTAATAGTGGAAGAAGATATTTATGAAGTGTTCAAGGATCGACTGTTGCAGCGTACAGAAGCTCTTACAGTTGGGAATCCGTTAGATCCTGATACATTTATGGGACCATGCGTTTCAAAGGGACAACAGCAATCTGTGTTATCGATGATTGAAGTAGGGAAATTAGAAGCTTCTTTACTGTATGGAGGCAGCATACCAGATGAAACTGAATTACAAAATGGTTGTTACGTGTTACCAACTATTTTTGAAAATGTAGACGGGGGTGCACGTATTGCGAAAGAAGAAATTTTCGGTCCGGTTATATGTTTATTTAAGGTGAATAGTTATGAAGAAGCGGTTTCTTTAGCGAACGATACAGAATACGGACTCAGTGCATCGATTTGTACGAATAATTTAAGTTTGTCGCAACGATTTATTGATGATATGGAAGTTGGAATGGTTCATGTGAATTCAGAAACGGCAGGAGCAGAGCCACAAGTTCCGTTTGGCGGAATGAAAAACTCTAGTGCTGGACCGCGTGAACAAGGAAAAGCAGCGAAAGAATTTTACACGAGAATAAAGACAGTATACGTAGATCAAGTATAAATACTAAAAAAACATAGTAACGGGGGATGAAATATGCGGAAAGGGACATTTTTTATGGCAGGGCATTCGAGACTTCCAAAAGGGATGGCTGTTCGCAGTATGTATGAAACATTAACAATTACGATTGAGGCAGATCATAAATATCATGTCATTATTGAAGCATCATGTACGCTTGCGACAGAGCACGGTAGAGATTTCGTCGCTCAAATTTTGAGAGGACATAGTTTGCGAGATGGTATTGAAGAAATCGTGCAAGATATTACAGATCATTATCAAGGAAAAGCGCAAAATGCGATTGTTAGTGCAGTAAAAGATTTGCATCGCCAATATGTAAGTTATTTGAACGATGAAAAGCCTGCGGAAGAGTATGAGGAAACAAATTTATAAAATAACTGTCTAGTTTATCGAAACATAAACGAGAGCCAGTTGTATTTCTCTTAAAGGGATACAACTGGCTTTTTATATTGAGGAGGCAAGGAATATGAAAAAATTAAATGAAGTGCAGGTTGTAAAGCAAGAGACGAAAAAAAGAGGATGTACAGAAAGTAAAGAGATTTGTAAAATGTGTAAAGTATGTAGAGAAAATAATAAAAAACGAATTGACAGTTAGAATATTTTGAATTATTATTTAATTAATAAGATCCATTCGAGAAATTAGCCTTCTCTAAATTCGATCTTGCTTACCTGTTTTACAAATATTTTCATATGAACTGTCTATTATTATTGTACTTTAAGAGATTAAAGAACACTCGTAATTATGAGCCAGTTGTATGTATCTGCGATTGTTATGTCGTGGATGCGTATGACTGGTTTTTTGCTGTTAGGGCAGTAAGACCGGATCTCAGCATACAGAAGATAAGGATAACTGTCTGTAAAAAGCGTCAATACGTTCTTCATATTTCATTTAGGGAGGAATTGAAATGTCGATGATTACAGAACAAATTGCGAAGATGAAGTTTGTAAAAAAATATGAGGGATATGAAATTGTTCCTCATCCAGAGCATAAACGTTTATATCATATCGTATTAAATCAGCAGTTGCTTAAGCAATTTTTTGAAGAGGTAAAAGAGCACTCTGAGCAGTCACTACAATACATTCCGTATTCTCGGTTTAATCTTGCGGATAGCATGAGAAAGATTTTTGGGCAATCGTTTATGGATAACATTCGTGGCATTATTCATGACCGTGAAACGGGCGGATTTACAATTGGGGTACAAGGCGAAACGGTAGATCCAGCAGACTACGTGAAGTTTGCGACCGCATTAACACATTTAATTGGAACGCCAAACTTTGATGCGATGACAGGAACATATTATGCTAGATTTAATGTGAAAGATACGGATAGTAGTGATTCCTATCTTCGCCAAGCGTACCGATTATTTACACTTCATACAGACGGAACATTCGTTGATGAGCCGACCGATTGGCTTCTTATGATGAAAATTGAAGAGAAAAATGCAGTAGGCGGGGAATCACGTTTACTACATTTAGACGATTGGGAAGATCTTCAGAAGTTTAGAGACCATTCGCTTGCATCTGTTAAAATTACGTATAAAGCACCACCAAGTAAAAACTCGCAAGAAATCGTCTATCGTGAAACATTCTTTGATATAAATAACGCACCGTGCATTTGCTTTATTGATCAGTTCGCTTATCCAGATAATATTGAACAAGCGAACTATTTAAAAGACTTATCTTATTCAGTTGAAAACTCACCAGCAACACATGCATTAAAATTACCAGTAGGAGATTTAGTTCTTTTAAACAATTTGTTTTGGATGCACGGAAGAGCGGCATTTGAAAAAAATAAAGATTTATATAGAGAACTCATGCGTCAACGTGGTTGTTTTTCTAAATAATATGTACGGCGGGTCTTGCAAAGAGACCTGCCTTTTATACTATTAAGGGGGAAGTAGGATGTATGACTTTATCATTATTGGCGGAGGAATTGTTGGCCTTTCAACGGGAATGGCTTTAACGAAAAAATTCCCGCATGCGAAAATTGCAATCATGGAAAAAGAAAAGGAACTCGCACATCATCAAACTGGACATAATAGTGGTGTCATTCATTCCGGCATTTACTATAAACCAGGGAGTTATAAAGCGAAGTTTGCAAAAGAAGGAAACGCAGCGATGGTCCAATTTTGTGAAGAACATGAAATCGCTTATGACATGTGCGGAAAAGTAATTGTTGCGACAGAAAAAGAAGAACTTCCTCTTTTACATAACTTATATGAGAGAGGCTTACAAAACGATTTACATATCGCAAAAATAGATAAAGAAGAATTAGCTGAAATTGAACCACATGTAAAAGGACTTGGCGCAATCCGTGTTCCTTCTTGCGGGATTGCTGATTATAAAGGCGTCAGTTATGCATTTGCTCGCTTCATAGAGGAAAGCGGCGGTGAAGTGCATGTAGGAACAGCCGCAGAGCGGATTACAGAGAAGAAAGACGCCGTCACAATTGAAACAAGTAAAGGAACATTTAAAACGAGATTTCTCATTAACTGCGCCGGCTTACATAGCGATCGCATTGCGAAAAAGACAGGTATACTAACAGATATGAAAATCGTTCCGTTTCGCGGTGAGTATTACGAACTCGTCCCAGAAAAACGCCATCTCGTAAAACATTTAATTTACCCAGTTCCAAACCCGGAATTCCCGTTTTTAGGTGTTCATTTTACAAGAATGATAAACGGAGACGTACACGCAGGACCAAACGCAGTATTAAGCTTCAAACGCGAAGGCTACACGAAAAAAGACTTCGACATAAAAGACTTCATGGAAACAATGACATACACAGGCTTCTGGAAAATGGCGATGCCAAATATGAAAGAAGGCATAAAAGAAATGGTGCGCTCCTTCAGCAAACAATCATTCTTAAAAAGTTTACAACGCTTAATACCAGAACTAACAGAAAAAGATATCGTCCCAACTCATGCTGGTGTAAGGGCACAAGCCATCTTATCAAACGGCAATATGGTGGATGACTTCTGCATTATTCCAGGCATAAACTCTCTGCACATTTGCAACGCACCTTCCCCGGCCGCAACGGCTAGTATAAAGATTGGGGAGGAAATTGCGAAGCGGGTGCCGGATGTTGTAGGGGTTAGGGTTTAGTGGATTCCCCGGTTTCGGGGGATTTTTTTAGTTTAGTGAGAGTCTGGGTGAGGGGTTGGTTGGTGGTTATTAAGTGTGGTTATGCGAAATTTGTCGGTAAGTCGATATGTTGTGTCGAAACGTCGATATATTCAGAGTTACGGTCGATATAATTGAATAATCGCTGATATATTTTTACGGAGTGTTGGTTTGGTTTGTAGGTTAATGGCCGGCTACTGTCTACTGTATAAAAAAATAGACAGTACTGTATGCTTTTTTACACAATGTATACAAATTTATCCCCTATGCATTGGCATGATATTTGCAATGAAAATAGTATCAACATATAGGGGAGAGATAGAAATGAAGGTTAGTAAAGTGTATACGACAATTGATGCGCACGTAGCTGGGGAACCGCTTCGAATTATTACGGGTGGTGTGCCAGAAATAAAAGGAGAAACGCAGCTAGAAAGACGTGCATATTGCATGGAACATTTGGATCATCTTCGCGAAGCTCTTATGTATGAACCGAGAGGACATCACGGTATGTACGGTTGTATCATTACTCCGCCTGCCAGTGCTCACGCTGATTTTGGTGTGTTATTTATGCACAATGAAGGATGGAGTACGATGTGTGGACACGGCATTATTGCTGTTATTACAGTCGGAATTGAGACAGGTATGTTTGAAGTGACAGGTGAGAAACAAAAGTTCATTATTGATAGCCCTGCTGGGGAAGTCATTGCGTACGCAACATATAGGGGGAGTGAAGTAGAGTCCGTATCATTTGAAAATGTTCCTTCATTTGTATACAAAAAAGACGTTCCTATTAAAATAGATGACTATGAATTTCAAGTAGATATCGCATTTGGCGGAGCATTCTACGCTGTTGTGGATAGTAAAGAATTTGGTTTGAAAGTTGATTTTAAAGACTTAGCTGCTATTCAAACGTGGGGCGGTAAAATTAAGCACTACATCGAGAGTAAAATGGAAGTAAAGCATCCACTTGAAGAAGGGTTAAAAGGAATATACGGCGTTATTTTCTCAGATGAACCGAAAGGGGAAGACGCAACGTTACGAAATGTAACAATCTTCGCTGATGGGCAAGTAGACCGTTCTCCTTGCGGTACAGGAACTTCCGCAAGAATCGCAACTCTTTTTGCAAAAGATGCTTTACAAAAGGGAGAAATTTTCGTCCACCAATGTATTACTGACGGGAAATTCGAGGGAGAAGTATTGTCGGTAACAGCGGTACATACATATGAAGCTGTCGTTCCGAAAGTAACGGGGCATGCATTTATTACAGGATTTCATCAGTTCGTTGTAGACCCGAGAGATGATTTGAATCGGGGATTTTTGTTAGGATAGAAGGAGGAGGTGGAAATATATGCTAGTCATAAGCGCGAACGAACAACGAAACTTAGTAAATATGAATGAAGTCATTGCATATGCGGCGCTTGCCTTAAAAGAGTTTTCCGCAGAAAGAACAATCACGCCAATTCGCGGTTCATTACCATTTGCGAACGAGCAAAATACGGCATTAATTATGCCTTCAGTCGCAGAAGGGCTTGAGGCACTTGGTTTAAAAGTAGTAACAGTAGTCCCCGAGAACAAAAAGATAGGAAAGAAAACGATAAACGGGATTGTGATGCTATCAGACTTTCAAATGGGAGAACCGCTCGCACTGTTAGAAGGATCCTACTTAACGATGATTCGAACAGGCGCCTTATCCGGAGTAGCGACAAAATATTTAGCTCGTCATAATGCAAAAACTTTATGCATCATCGGGACAGGTGAACAGGCAAAGGGAATTGCTGAAGCTGTATTTGCGGTTAGACATATTGAAAAAGTCATTTTATACAATCGAACAGAAGAAAAGGCGTATGCATTCTCGCAATATATACAAGAGAAATTCAATAAACCTGCGTACGTTTACACAAGTGCAAATGAAGCAATAAGCGAAGCAGACATCATCGTCACAACTACGAACGCATCCACACCAGTCTTCTCAGAAAAACTACAAAAAGGCGTCCACGTAAACGCCGTCGGTTCATTCAGGCCAAGTATGCAAGAACTACCATCTCACGCCATTGCTAATGCAAACAAAGTAGTAGTCGAATCAAAAGAAGCAGCATTAGAAGAAACAGGAGACCTTCAAGTTCCGATACAGGAAGGTTTATTCAAACTTAGCGACATCCATGCCGAACTTGGTCAAATCATAAGCGGAGAAAAAGCAGGCCGCGAAAGTGATGAAGAGGTTACTGTTTTCAAATCGGTTGGTTTGGCGGTAGTGGATATTATTGTTGCGAAGTATTTGTATGAGAGAGCGGTGGAGCAGGGGATAGGGAATAAGATTGAGTTTTGAGGGGCTGCCTTTTGGTGGTCTTTTTTTGTTTGGGGTGTTTTATACGGTTGTGGAATTGGTTGCTTAGAGAGAGGGGATAATCACGAAGAGAATGATAAAAGGTGAGATTTATATTCGGATGGAAAATTAAAGTCTTATATGGAAAAAATATTCAGAAAATTTAAAATTCTATAAAGTGAAAATTGAAACTTGGAACAACAATGAAAAAGTTTTAGATAATACAGTTCAACTAGAAGCAAAACATTTTGAGAAAGAAGAAAAAAAGGAAGATGAGGGGTTATTGAGCTCGTTAAATCCATTTAGTGTAAAAACTGCAAGTGCAGGAGGTTCTTTTGTAGATTTTCTAAGAGGTTTTAACAATTGCTTAGCATCTCAAGGAATTGCTGCATGGGATATTCTGCAGCCGGTATTGCTTGGGACCCGCAGCTGTATCAGCTTGCTACTATGGGTTATCTTTCCTTACAGGTGGAGTAGTTGGATATTGTTGGACAAGCGCTAAATATTATCAGTAATGAAAAAGATAGCCGTTATGGCTAGGGACTAACCCTTAAAAAACACTTACGTGTCCTTAGGATTAGTCCCTTTTATTATTTGGAAAATAAATCATCTATTTTTTTTACATTATGAACTCGGCGAGCTAATTGTTTCATCTGATTTGGATCATCAATTTTGTTTAATTTTGTTCGTAGCTCTTCGTTTTGAGTATCGAGGTTCTTATCTTGTAAGACATCGTATATAAGTTCCTTGAACGCTTCAACACGTACTTTACGTTCTTTAACAGGACTCCACAATGTATTAATCATATTATCCACCTCCTTTTTTATTATATGATATTCACTGTTTTTTTGAAATACATGCTCCGTAACATTTGTTAATACAATAAGCATTTTATCCGTATCGTCAAATGTTAATTCATCTCTATTATAATAACCTATAATAATTTCAACTAAAATTTTCACCTCATCTTGAATCTTATCCAAGATTGCGCGGATTTCCTCATCTCTATTTTTAGATGGCTTTCTATCCAAAATTTTATTTAAGTTTTTTCGGTAATTAAAAGGCTGTATAGGTAATAAGGCATATAAATTTCTTTTCATTAATTGATTGACATCCTGTTTCCAATACTTTTCTACAGGTACTTGATAATGGAATCCCCCGCTTGTAAAATGCAATTCCATGGAAAGAAAATCTGGAATTTTTTCATCTTCTTCAATAAAAAGAACTAACTGTCTTGGAAAGACGAACTTATCATAAATACCTATCGATTTCTGGCACTCTTCTGCAATACAACAGCCATAATCAAACATTCGATAAGGCATGGTTGAATCATTTTTTAATTGAAATTCTAAATGATAATGAAAAACATCATCATTGTTTTTAACTTGAAGAACTTTATCTGATCGCTTCGTTTGATAACTATTTGTTAGACGTTTTTGAGTATACTCGACATTAAGATGTGTAATAGTCAGTTGGTCGTGTAGTTCAAATGCTTCATGAAATAGTCCGTTAACTAAATGAATGGTCGGTTTTCTTGACAAATGAAATAAAATTTTTAGCATTTCATCCATTTGAACAGAAGATTGTGTGGACATGGTATATTAGTTCCTTTCTTCTTGTTAACATTTTCTTGTTTTTACTGTGAACTCCCCAATTGGTCAAGCTTTTTCTTTTCTATAGTTATTTTCTATGTAATAAGTTGAATTCCTTTGATAAGGAAATTATGTTTTTCATAAGAGTTAGGTGTATATAAAACATCCATTCGATTCTTTCGATTATAACAATCATTTAAGAGAAATTTTTTAGGCTACTAGTTTTTTAACTTATTTTGCTCTTCGCATCAATATCGTTTATCGCAAGAATGCATAAATAGATTTCAAACCTTCTAGTTTTACAAAAAAGTTTGACTTTATATAGGGGTAGTGGTAATTTAAAACTTATAAGAAAACTCGGGATTAATTCCGAGTTTTCTTATGGGTATAACTAGTTTGAGGGGGCCGAAAGATGAAACGGAAATTATTTGCATTACCATTTGTCCTAATACTACTTATTGCATTAGCGGCTTGTTCTGGAGGAAAAGATTCTTCGAAGCAAGCGGGCACTAGTAAATCAGGGACTCCGAAAGATGGAGGAACGTTAACGATTGGTGTTAGCGATAACCCAGAGACGATGAATCCGCTTTATGCGAATGATCGTGTGTCGTTAACTGTGCAGCAAGCTTTATATGCACCGCTGTATCATATGGAAGACGGTAAGAAAAAGTTTGTTCTTGCTGAAAGCTTTACGCCTTCAGAGGATCAATTAACGTGGACATTGAAGTTAAAAGATAATTTGAAATGGCATGATGGTAAGAAAATTACATCAGACGACATAGCATTTACATTCCAATCTATTTTAGATGAGAAGCAAAATAGTTCAAGTCGTGAAAACTTTGTTTTTAAAGGAAAACCGCTTGAGGTGAAAAAAGTAGACGAGTTAACAGTTCAATTCGTTTTACCACAAGTAAGCGCATCTTTTGAAGGTGTGATGAATGATTTCTTCCCAATTCCGAAACATGTATTTGAAGGGGAAGCAGATTTAGCGAAGAGTAAGAAAAACTTACAGCCTGTAGGATCAGGTCCATTTAAGTTTAAAGAGTATAAATCAGATGAGTACGTTGCATTAGATCGATTCGATGATTATGTAGGTGGTAAAGCGAAATTAGACTCTATCGTATATCGCGTTGTAAAAGACCGTAATACAGCAAATGTTTCACTACAAAATGGCCAAATCAACATGAAGATGATTGAGCCGCAAGATTTTAAGAAATTAGATAGCACAGGGAACTTCTCAATGGTGACATTCCCTGAAGGTAGATTATTCTACTTATCTTATAACCAAAATACAGATCTAATGAAGAAAAAAGAAGTGCGCCAAGCAATTGCGCATGCGTTAGATAAGAAAGAAATGATTAACTCTGCATTCGTTTCTAGTCAATTTGCAGAACCAGCAAATTCAATTTTAACGCCGGATGCTATGTATTATGCAAAAGACATTAAAGATTATAAGTATGATAAGAAAGAAGCGAAAGATTTATTAGCGAAAGCTGGCGTGAAAGATAAAGAAAAAGTACGCGTGATGTATGTAACGAATAATAAAATTATGGAAAGCTTAGCGCTTTATACACAACAAAAATTACAAGAAGTTGGCTTAGAAGTTGAACTGAATGCATTAGATGCTAGTGCAGCAAGTGAAAAAAGCTTAGATAAAGAGAATAAAGAATTCGATATTACATTCGGTGGTTACATAATGGGACCTGAGCCAGATTCATATAAGAGCTTATTCTTAAGTAATGCTGAATACAACTATGCACGTTATAAAAACGCTGATTTTGATAAGTTATGGGAAGAAGCTGCAGTTGAAACAGATAAAACAAAACGAGCAGAACTATACCATAAAATTCAAGAGACAGCTAGAGAAGATTTACCTTATCTACCAATTGCGTATCCGAAAGCGGTTATTGCAGTAGATAAAAAGTTTGATGGATTAAAAGAAGCAAAAGCAATTCCTGTAACAATGTTTGAAGATTTATCTAAGATTTATGAAGTGAAATAAGAAACAAACAGTAAAGAAGCTGGTGGAAATCAGCTTCTTTAGCTTGAGGGGGGAATTTTGTGTATAAAGTAATTGCGAAGAGGCTTTTAAATGCAATTCCGCTTTTATTTGTTATTTCTATTATCTCTTTTTTATTAATAAAACTAGCACCGGGTGATCCTGTTCGAAACTTTGTCACGCCGAATATGAGTCCAATTGATGTTGAGCGTATTCGTAAAAGTTTAGGGCTCAATCAACCAATTTATATGCAGTATATTTTATGGTTAAAAAATATTGTAACAGGGAACTTTGGTTACTCACTTCAAAACCATCGTCCAGTTTTAGATCTTATTGTAGAAAGGTTACCTGCGACAATCGGCTTAATGGGATCGTCTTTACTCGTCTCATTTGTAATTGCAATCCCGCTTGGACTATTTACAGGTGTGAAAAAGAATTCTATCTTTGATCGCATTGTAAACTTTATCTCTTATGTGGGAATCTCAATGCCAGTCTTTTGGTTCGCTTTACTATTAATCTATTTATTCTCTTTAAAGTTGAACCTTCTTCCAAGTATGGGCATGCGTACAGTCGGCCAAGATTCCTTCTTGGATATTGTGCAGCACGGTATTTTACCTTGTATGGTGCTTGCGTTCCAAAACGTTTCTGTTTATATGAGATATATTCGTTCCAGTACAATTCAACAATTAGAAGAAGACTATGTACAAATTCAATATGCGTACGGTGCTTCGAAGAAAACCGTTTTATTTAATCACGTACTTCGAAATGTATTAATACCAATCATTACAATTTTCGGATTATCTATTCCAAGTTTAGTAGGCGGAGCGTTCATTACGGAAACAGTATTCTCATGGCCGGGCCTTGGTTCACTTGGGGTAAATGCTATTTTTAGATTTGATTATCCAATTATTATGGCAATTACATTACTATCATCCTTCATGTTAATTCTCGGTAACTTAATTGCTGATATTTTATATGGCGTAGTAGATCCGCGCATTCGAATGAGGGGGTGATTTGGAATGAATAATAGGAGATTTCAAACGATAAAAAGTAGTTTTACGAAAAATAAGTTTGTACTAATGGGAGTTATTATACTGGCGGTTTTAACGATTGCATCGATATTCGCATTTGTATCACCGTACGATCCTAGTAAAATGTCGATTCCAGATCGCTTACAAGAACCGAGTATGAGTCATCCTTTCGGAACGGATGATTACGGAAGGGATTATTTGACGAGGGCGTTATATGGTGGAAGAGTTTCACTTGCGGTCGGTTTTCTAGCGATGGTTGTTTCTATTACAATCGGTACCGCAGTTGGAACAATTAGCGGATATTTTGGCGGAAAGTTAGACAACTTTTTAATGCGAATTGTTGAAGTACTTATGTCAATTCCATCATTTTTCTTAATGCTGTTATTAAATGCTTATTTAAAACCAGGGATTACGACGTTAGTTCTTATTATTGGATTACTAACATGGATGGACACCGCTCGTATTGTAAGGGCAGAAACGCTATCCGTAAAAGAGCGGGAGTATGTTTTATATGCAAAAGTATCAGGACAAAAATCACTCACAATTATTGTAAGACATATCATTCCAAACATTTTATCAACCATTATTATCGCTGCGACATTAACAATTGCGACATCGATTTTAATGGAATCATCACTCAGCTTCTTAGGGTTAGGTATTAGAGAACCAGACTCTTCTTGGGGCAGCATGCTAAACAATGCGCAAGGATATATTGGCGAAGCTTGGTATTTAACACTCTTCCCAGGATTCCTTATTCTTTTAACGGTACTTAGTTTTAACGTGATTGGTGAAGCATTGAAGAAAGCTTTCGCGCCAAAAGGGGCTGGAAATGAAAACTAAAGTGTTACGTGAAAGGAGTGAGAAGCGTGTCTGAAAAACTATTAGAAGTGAAAAATTTAAAGACTTCTTTTTTCATAGAAAGCGGCGAAGTGGAAGCTGTTCGAGGCGTTACATTTCGTTTAAATAAAGGGGAAGTAGTTGGTATCGTTGGGGAATCTGGAAGCGGAAAGAGTGTAATGGCGAAGTCCGTTATGTCTCTCGTTGCGTCACCAGGGAAAGTGAAAGAAGGGGAAATCCTTTTTCATAATGAAGACATACTTTCTAAATCTGAAAAAGAATTGCGTTCTATTAGAGGAAATCAAATTTCACTTATATCCCAAGATCCAATGTCTGCGCTAAATCCAGTCGTGAAAATTGGGAAGCAAATGACGGAGGTAATTATACGGCATCAAAAAGTGAAAAAGAAAGAAGCGGAGCATATTGCGGTCAACTTGTTAAAACAAGTCGGTCTTTCTTCACCAGAAGAAAGGATAAAACAATATCCGCATGAATTAAGTGGCGGTATGAAGCAGCGGGTTATGATTGCGATGGCGATGTCTTGTAATCCAGACCTTCTCATTGCGGACGAACCGACGACAGCGCTTGATGTAACGATACAAGCACAAATACTAGATTTAATGAAAAACTTAAAAAACGAAACGAACATGGCGTTACTTCTTATTACGCATGACTTAGGAATAGTCGCACAAAACTGTACACGCGTTATCGTTATGTACGGTGGTCTTATTATGGAAGAAGGACCTGTACTTGATATTTTCCAATCACCGAATCATCCATATACAAAAGGGTTATTAAACTCTTTACCGAAAATATCGAACGGCGTAAAAGAAAGACTCGCGCCCATTCAAGGTGTAACGCCAAACTTATTAAACCCGCCAAAAGGTTGCCCATTCGCAGAGCGTTGCCCGCATGCGATGGACATTTGTGAAAAAGAACGTCCGCCATATTTTGAAATTGGAAACGAAAGACGTTCTATGTGCTGGTTAAACGATAAGACAGTAGGTGATTCCCATGCGTGAAGAAAACTTAATTGAAGTTCGGAACTTAAAAAAGTATTTTCCTATTAAAAAAGGACTATTCGGCAGAAAAACAGAGCAATTAAAAGCAGTCGATGACTTAAGCTTCACAATTAAAAAGGGTGAGACATTCGGGTTAGTAGGAGAATCGGGCTGCGGAAAATCAACGACAGGAAGAAGTATCATTCGTTTACACGACGTTACTTCAGGTAACGTTTTATTCGACGGAAAAGATATCGCAAGTTTAAAAGAAAGTGAACTAAAAGAATATCGAAAACGAATGCAAATCATTTTCCAAGATCCATACGCATCATTAAACCCGTCGATGAATGTATTCCAAATTATTAGTGAGCCAATGAACATTCACGGATCTTATGAAAAAGAAGAACAAAAAGAAATCATATTAGACCTACTCAAAAAGGTAGGCTTAAAAGAAGAACATTTATATCGCTACCCGCACGAATTTAGCGGGGGTCAGCGCCAGCGCATCAGCATCGCGCGCGCACTATCTGTAAAACCAGATTTCATCTTATGCGACGAACCGATCTCAGCACTAGATGTCTCAGTTCAAGCACAAGTTGTAAATATGCTGCAGGATATTCAAGAAGAAACAGGAGTCACATACTTATTTATCGCACATGACCTATCTATGGTAAGACACATATCAGATAGAATCGGAGTCATGTACTTAGGAAACATAGTAGAAATTGCCGACAGCGAAGACCTATACACAAAACCGGCACATCCATACACACAAGCACTACTCTCATCCATGCCAGAACCAGATCCAACAAACATAGGCAAGGAACGGATTATCCTAGAGGGAGAAGTACCAAGCCCACTCAACTCACCATCCGGCTGCAAATTCAGAACACGCTGCAAATTCGCGACTGAAAAATGCGCACAGGAAGTACCGAAGATGGTGGAGATTGCGAAGGGGCATGAGGTGGCTTGTCATTTGTTTTAGAGTGGGGGAAAAGCACTGGGGGGGACCTGGTGCTTTTTTGTTTATATAGATAATATTAAGGATAGTTTTACAATTTACTTGAAAAATAACTTCCCCTTATAAGTTTCTATATAGATGCGCCCGTCGTCTTCTTCTTTTATTTCGCTATCAAAATGTTTTATCCAATCAACAATGCCTCGATCACTTTTTGTGACATTTTCTCTTACATATAGATATGAATGAATTGATTTATAAAATGTATAGTTAGTTAAAAGCCTTTGACCAAGAGAAATAGGAGTATTTGAATTTGGAGTCTCCTGAATTATATATGGAGATGGGAGAATGTTATTACTGTTAACATATACATAATATTTGGACTGATTAATGGCCCATTTTAGCCATATGATTTGAACTATTATTATAACTATGGTTACAATTTTTTGTGTTTTTTTTAAACTTCGTCCTGGAAAAGAGTAGTAGATGAAAATCGGAATAGCAAATAAACCAACCCAAGCTACCCATTTGTCAATTGGTGCACCATTTATCCAGAGGATAAATCCTAAAGCTTTTGTAAATAAAAATAAACAAACAAGACTGGTGAAAATTATTGATAAATAGTATGTTTTATTTTTCATGATTTTCTCTCCAAAATATATGTTCATAAAACGAGTATAAGAGTATTTTAAAAAGTGTATATCATATAGATGTAGAGTACAAAATAGTAACTTAAATTAAATAGGGCAAGCATAACGCGTTGGTAAGTTTTACTGGCTCCAGCTGAAAATAAAACGCCTATAAGTGGTGCAAATAATCCAATCTTCCAAAATATATTTGCTGAGCCACCTATTTCTAATGTATCTTCATTTACTATAGTTAAAAGAGCGTAAGGTACACAAGCTAAAGATAATATAGCCCATTTGTTCAAAGTGCCACCCCCCTTTCGTTGTTTTAATATAAATAGTAGGAAAAAGTTTTTATGATTTGGAAGTGTATCCTATGTATTTGGAATATTAGGCTATAATAAGTTATTATTTGTGCTGTTCATATATCCACCCATTTTTCCCGTTTCGAAATCATATTCCAATGTTTTAGTTTCATATTCAAATTTCATTACTATTGAAACTTTAGTATTATCTTTCCATGAAATTTCATAAAGGTCTGAACTATTAACAATATTAAAATTAGCCACCCTTATTTTTGTTTTCTCTACAAGTTTGTTTTTTTCTTTAAAGTAAATTTTTATGTATTTATCATCGAAGAGATGTCCATATGAAATTCCTGTAATTTCTATGTGATTTGCTTGGTTAGTTGACGTATTTTTTACAAGAGGTTTTTCGATTTCTTGAAAAAACAGCCAATAAATAGGATATAGAATAAGTATAAAAATGATACTCATACCTAATAAAAATTTTAATATGCAACCGCCAAAATCGTGGTCTGCTATTTTATCATTACTTAGCCATTGGCTCATATTAGTTTCACCACTCAACTTTAGTATAATTAGATAGAAAACTTCTAAATGATTTAAAGTATCACCTTGTTTAACTTTTTACTAAGAATAGAATGTTAACTATATTTATAAATTATTATCTTCATTTTGGAAATAATTTTTATACTTCAATTGGTTTAATTTACCACGAAGTGAAACGAACCGCCAGTGTTTTTGAATAGTATTTCTATTTATCTATATGTATAAATGCATGTAAATGGTAGACAGGCTTCAAGTTTTAGTACAAAACAATAGCTCAAGTATTCTACGGCATTTCAAGACTTTAAATGAGAGAATACTTGAGTTTGGTGAATCTTATAAAGTAGGTATTTATTTTTCTTAAGTGGATACACATGAGATGTTACCTCTATAATCTTCTTTTTTTCGTTTCATAATGATTTATTATAAATAATACATGTCATAATCAAAAAAGAAGAGAAGTAGATTTGGATATCTTTTCTGTTATAAAATTTAAAAACCTCTACATATAAGTAGAGGTTTTTAAGTTGCACATTAATGAATTATACTTTTTCAGATAAACGAAGATCATAGAATACATAATTTTAACTAGATTTATTATTAGCTAGTTTATCCCCACCACCAAGCTCCGCCTCAATCTGCGAAGTCTTCGATGACTCAGCCATACGCCAATACGTAATAAAGCTTATCGCGATACATCCAGCTACGTAGAAATAGAATAGTGATTCCATTCCGATATTCTTTAGCCATAATGCGATGAACTCAGCAGTTCCTCCGAATATCGCAACGGTTAGTGCATATGGTAAACCTACGCCAAGTGCACGAATTTCAGTTGGGAAGAGTTCTGCTTTTACAATTGCGTTAATCGATGTGTAACCAGTAACGATAATGAGACCGACCATCATGAGTAAGAATGCTACGATTGGTTCTGTCGTTTTTTCCATAAAGAAGAAGATTGGTGCTGTTAGCAATGTTCCGAGAATACCGAATGCCATTAATAGTGGGCGGCGTCCAATTTTATCGGATAGTAGCCCTGCAATCGGTTGAAGTACGACGAAAATAAGTAGTGCGACAAAGTTAATCCAGCTTACAACTTCTTTCGGAAGACCGACTGTGTTTACCATGAACTTTTGTAAATATGTTGTGTACGTATAGAATGCGACAGTGCCTCCTAGTGTTAGGCCGACTACTGTTAATACAGCTTTCGGATGTTTCATAAGAGCGCTAATGGTTCCTGCGCTTTCGCGTTTTTGTGATTTTATGTTTGAGAACTGCTCTGATTCATCCATCGTACGGCGAAGCCATAATACAGCTACTGCGCCCATCGCTCCAATAATGAATGGAATACGCCATCCCCAAGCTTTCATATCTGGTTCGCTTAGTAATTGCTGAAGAACAATTTGAACGCCTAACGCAACCATCTGTCCGGCAACGAGTGTTACATATTGGAAGCTTGAATAAAAACCACGGCGTCCACTACTAGCCATTTCAGATAAATACGTTGCGGAAGTTCCGTACTCTCCGCCAAGTGATAATCCTTGCAGTAAACGAGCAAGAACTAAAATAATTGGTGCCATAATACCGATGCTTTCGTAACTAGGTGTACAAGCGATAATGAAAGAACCACCGGCCATAACTGTAATCGAAAGCGTTAATGCTGCCCGGCGTCCGTGCCGATCTGCATAACGTCCCATTAGTAAACTTCCGATAGGACGCATTAGAAATCCGACGGCGAAAATAGCTGCTGTGTTGAGTAACTGACTCGTTGGATCGCCTTTAGGAAAGAACTCTGCTGAAAAGTAAACAGCGAAAGCAGAGTAAACGTACCAGTCGTACCATTCAATTAAATTGCCGACTGAACCTTTGAAAATATTGCCGGCGACTCGATTAGATTTTACTTGAGCCATAATCATTCCTCCTCTTGCTTATAAATAAAATGATAATTATGAAAGCGTGTTCATTATAGTTGAATTGTACTGTCTGTAGAATAAAATCTCAATATTATGACAATTTTATTCTTTTTGTACTTTATGTACATGAAGAGTTTTTATAGTTGCTTCATTATTCGTTTTGTCATAATAATAGAAAAAGGAGATTGATAGTTTTGAATATTTTATCAAAGGATATGAAGTATGAAGAAATCACGCAAAGTGTCATTACAAACGAAAATAGTAAGCTTAATTATCGCGTTAATTTTATTTGTCGTTCTCCTATTAGCGGGAATATTTGTGTACATTCAGTCCGTTGATACGAAGCGCCAAGTGGAGCAGTTAGCACTGCAAACGGCGAAATCGCTCTCTTTTATGCCAGCTATAAAAGAAGCTTTTCAAAATAATGAGCATAAAAGTACGATTCAATCTATTGCGGAACAAGTTCGTGAGCAAGCTGGTGCAGATTATGTCATTATAGAAGATCGCTTTGGGGTTATGTATTCCCATTCTAATTCGGAGTTAATTGGTACAAAGAGTAACAATCCATATAACTATGAAGCACTTACTTTTGGTGGTTATTATACGCTCGAAGGAAATGGGGAAAGTGGTCCCGCTTTAATGGCAAAGGCACCTATTATTGTTCATAACGGAGACTACGATCAAGTCGTAGGTGTTGTGACAGTAGAGTTTTTAATAAAAGGTATTGAATCTAACATATTAAGCAGAACGAAAGAAATTATACTCTTTTCTTTAGCGGTATTAGTAGCCGGCATTGTTGGTGGCATTCTTTTAGCGCGTAGCATTCGTAAAGACACACTCGGTTTAGAGCCGAATGAAATCGCAGCGCTATACCGGGAACGAAGTGCAATATTACTATCTATAAAAGAAGGAATTATCGCCATTGATCAAAACGGTTTTATTACGATGATGAACACGTCGGCAGAAGAAATGTTACATGTAAATGATGATTATATGCAGCAGCACATTTCAAAAGTTTTACCAGAGTTTAATATGGAAAGAGTGCTAGAAAACGATCAAGAAATCGCGCTTCAAGATAAAGTGTTTATTTTAAATAGGACACCGATACTTGAAAATAACAGTACGGTAGGAGTTGTATGTAGTTTTAGAGATAAAACAGAACTGCAAAACCTTGTGAACACAATATCTGAGGTAAGAAAGTATTCTGAGGACTTACGCGCTCAAACACATGAATTTACAAATAAGCTTTTCGTTTTATCAGGATTACTTCAGTTAGGACATTACAAAGAGGCGATTGAATTTATCCAGCAAGAATCTAACATTCATCAAAGCCAAAACCATATTTTATTTCATCAAATTCATGATGCGAAAGTACAAGCCATTTTATTAGGGAAAATCGGAACAGCATCCGAGAAGAAAATTGATTTTCATATTGAAGGAGATAGTGCGCTTCATCCGCTACCAGACCATATAAAAGTTTCGCACCTTATTACGATTCTTGGAAACATAATCGACAATGCGTTTGATGCGGTGAGTGGGCAAGAGGAGAAGAATGTTTCCTTCTTTGTTACGGATATTGGACATGACATTGTGTTTGAAGTGATAGATAGCGGGATAGGGATACCAGAAGAAAAAATTACGACCATTTTTCAAAAAGGATTTTCAACGAAAGGAAATGATCGTGGTTACGGGCTAGCGAACGTAAAAGAAATGGTAGATGTACTAGAGGGAACAATTGAGATTCAAAATGAGAAAAATGGGGGAGCTATTTTTACAATTTACCTTCCGAAAACATTGAGAGAAAGTATATGACAAACAGGGGGATGGGCATATGTTGAAGGTTGCAATTGCAGAAGATGATTTCCGCGTCGCGCAAATCCAGGAAGAGTTTTTATTAAAAATAAAGGACGTAAAAGTGATCGGAAAAGCATTGAATGCGAAAGAAACGATGGAACTACTACAAAGGGAAGAAATCGATTTACTTCTATTAGATAATTACTTACCAGATGGAATCGGTACGGACTTATTGCCGAAAATCCATGCCGATTTTCCAAACGTTGACGTCATTATGGTAACAGCGGCAAATGAAAACTATATGCTGGAAAAAGCAATTCGAAACGGCGTAAGCAACTACCTTATAAAACCGGTCACGTTAGAAAAATTTGTTCGCACAATTGAAGACTATAAAAGAAAGAAGCAACTATTACATAGTAACAATGAAGTAAATCAAGCGCTCATCGATAACTTTTTCGGTACTTCACAAACACAAGACATAAAAAACTTACCGACAGGTGTGGATCCGTTAACACTGCAAAAAGTGAAAGGCATTATAAAAGGATTCGAAGAGGGCATTACAATAGAAGAAATGGGAGAACAAATGGGTGCTTCCAGAACAACCGCAAGAAGATACTTAGAATACTTAGTAGCGACAAACGAATGCACAGTAGAGTACACATACGGCATTATCGGACGACCAGAACGAAAATATCGCATAGGACGAGGGCTATGAAAAAGCGATTATTACTATGTATAGGGATCATGACAGGAGTAATAGCTGGTTGTTCCTCGGAAAAACTTCAAACGAATACAGTAAACATCGACAAAGTAGAAATCGTTGCGCCAAACGTTCCAGGAGCAGGGTGGGACTTAACAGCACGAGCGATGCAAAAAACACTGACAGAAGAAAAAATTTTCACAAAACCAATCACTGTCACAAACAAAGTAGGTGGCAGCGGTGACGTCGGGTGGAAATATACGAAACAAAAAGGCGGTCACGTACTGGCGATTAACTCAAGCTTACTCATAACGAACAACCTACTAGGCCACAGTAAACTAACATATAAAGACTTCACACCGCTCGCGCTACTTGCATCAGACTGGGAAGTCGTTGTCGTATCAAAAGACTCAAACATAGAAAACGCAAACGAACTAATGGAACAACTAAAACAAGACAAGAAAAACTTCAAAATCGGCGTTGCTCCAGGCCTAGGAAACGACGATCACCTATCCTTCGTACAAGTAAGCAAAGCATTCGGCATAAACCCAGCCGAACTACAATTCTTCGTCTACGAAAACAAAGAAAAAATCATAAACGCCCTAACGAACAAACAAATCAGCGCCGCAACCATGACCCTATCCGAAGCCGAAAAACAATACAAAGCCGGCAAAATAAAAATACTAGCCGTATCCGCACCAAAACGCCTAGACCGACTACCAGAAATCCCAACATGGAAAGAACAAGGAATCGACGTCATCTTCCAGCACTGGAAAGGAATTATGGGCCCGAAAGATATGACGGAGGAAGAGGTTGCTTATTGGGATGGTGTGATTAAAAGGATGGTGGAGAGTGAGAGTTGGAAGGGGATTTTGAGGGAAAGGGGTTGGGAGAGTTTTTATAAAGGTAGTGGGGAGAGTAGGGGGTTTTTGGAGGAGAGTAGTTTAGGGTATGGTGAGTTGATAGGAGGAATTGGCTTGAGATGATGAGAGATATTACTTCTACAATAAGTTATGTAAAAAATACCTTCTCACTGTATGTACTAATCATGTGAAGTGAGAAGGTGTTTTTTTATGGTTATAGAAATTATAGATTAAGATTAAATCATTCGTTAACGTTATTGGCAACAACAGAAGCAATATAAGAACTATTCAACCAATAACACTGCTTTGTAATTTGCTGTCCATCAGGTAAAGTGACCTTGTCAGCCCCATTACGAGCTTTTGGTCGAATATGTGCAACGCCGTTGAAATTCATTTTTGGTAGGTTATTTATTTCAACGGTTTTATCACCACGTGTTTTATATTCAAGTTTAATACCTTCATTTACCACTGTGTTTACTTCTTCCCAAAGTTCACGTATTTCTTTTTCTATTGTAGGAACAGGCATGTTCCAAAGTTTAATACCTTTGAAGTAGAGCTCGCGGTTTGGTTTTTTCATTTGGCTCTAGGAGAACTGTTTTAAATTCTATATTAGCTTTCGTAAATTCTTCAATTTTATTGAGTTGATTTCCTTTAATACCAAGTGAAAACCTTACTAATAATGGAACAAAGCTCTTAGTTGTAGGTTTGTAATCAATAGATAATTTTTGAGTAAAGGATTTTTTCTAAAGATTTTCCCGGTAATTCATTTTTTGTTGTGAAACTTACTAGTCCTTCGTTTAGGAGATATTTACGAACTGGTGCTGTCATATAAGGTGGCTTTAATGAAAAAGCTCTTTGCATTGCTTGAATTTCAGAACACGGTTGTGAGCGAAGTGAATTTTTATTGGAGCCCTTAGTGCAAGCACCTAAATAGTTTGTATCACCTTCAGATACTTCATGAGCTTTGCCGGTACGAATTTTATTTACGATGGTTTTCCAATCTCGCTTAATTATTTCTAAATCAGCTCCAGGGTAGGTAAACAGAAGGCTTTTTGTAATGTGAAAATCTTTACGGTCTACGCCAGGTGCCCATTCATAGAACATTAATAGGGGTTTCTCGTTTTTCTGCCAAAAGTTTGATGTCTCAAAGTGTGTATGAACTTCTTCCATATAGTTGATAATATTTAAGACTAGTCGTTCTTTGGCTGATAATGAACCATTTTTATTTTGTTTAAATGCAGTTACTTTGAGCTCAATACCCAGGTGCTTAAAGTCAGCTTCTGCGTTTGAATTGACTTCATACCCAAAAAAGCTTTCTTCAATTACTTGCCCAAGTCCACCTTTTGATTTAGCATTTGCAAGTCGGTTTGTTGAATCAATCTCACCAAATGTTTTTCCTTCAGCTTCTTGCGCTTTTTGCATTAATTCTTCTATTGTAGTGTAGTCCATAATAATCTCCTTTCTGTATTTGTTGTTGAGTTGTATGATTTTAATACAAATTAAAGTTATGCTATAATTAAAAGCTATTTCAATTTTATATAGGTAAAATTTATAAGAAGGAAAAGGTAGTTGTTACCACTGAAAAACAGTAATATTGGATCTTTTCAAGATAATTTATTTCGTTTATAATATTGATATGGTAGAGAAGTATGCTCTCTTAATTTTTATAAGCTAAAAAAGGATAGTTCTTAAACTTTTGTAGATAATCTTTTCCTCACTTTTAATTATAAAGAAGCATAAGTAAATAAAATACCGAAAGGATGTTCGTGTATTTATGGTGAAAGTAGTAGAACTTTTTGCGGGAGTAGGAGGTTTTAGATTAGGGCTAGAAGAAAATGAAAACTTTGAAGTTCTGTGGGGGAACCAGTGGGAACCTTCAACTAAAGCACAACATGCATTTAATTGTTATGCAACTCGCTTTAAAAATAAAGGAATACATGTAAATAGAGATATCGCTGAAGCTTGGCGGGAAGTACCTGAGCATGATTTATTAGTAGGGGGATTTCCTTGCCAAGATTATTCTGTTGCACGTACTTTATCAAATGAAAAAGGAATACAGGGGAAAAAAGGTGTTCTTTTTTGGGAGATAATGAACATAGTTAATTCTCACCAACCAAGGTTTGTCTTGTTAGAGAATGTAGATAGGTTATTGAAGTCACCAGCAAAACAAAGAGGTCGTGATTTTTCTATTATGCTGGCGAGTTTTAAGGATGCAGGTTACGCGGTAGAATGGAGAGTTATTAACGCTGCTGATTATGGATATTCGCAAAGAAGACGCAGAGTATTTATTTTTGCATACTTAAAAGAATCTCATTTTGCATCTGTTCAAAATGAAATGAAGTCATTAGAAATATTATGTCAAAATGGATTCTTCGCTCCGATTTTTAATGTGCATGAAGCACCTGAAGTAAACAAAAAAAGAGGGCAATTTAACTTACCAGTCGATATTATTGAGGTTTCTGATACATTTAAAGCTGAATACTATAATTCTGGCGTGATGATAGATGGACAAGTGTATACTGAAGAAGTTGTCCCAGTAACGGAAAACCCAAAGACTTTAGGGGAAGTTGTTCAAAAAGTATATGAAAAATTCGGCCCTGCAGATGAATCATATTATTTAAAAATGGATAAAGTTAATAAAAAGGGCAGAACGGAATTTGAAGAATTTAAGTATCTTAAGGGTCCTAAAAAAGAAGAAAGAGTATCAAAGGCAACGGGGCATAAATATTACTACTCTGAGGGAGGAATGGCTTTTCCTGATGATTTAGATAAGCCTGGACGTACAATGTTAACAAGTGAAGGAACCTGTAATAGAAGTTCGCATGTAATTGAAGATCCTTATACAAAAAGATTAAGATATTTAACGCCAGCTGAATGTGAGCTCTTAAATGGTTTCCCAATGGATTGGACGAATACTGGTATGCCTCAAAGAAATAGATACTTTTGTATGGGAAATGCTTTAGTGGTTGATTTGGTGAAGCGAATGGGTCAACGGATTTTAGAGATTAGCAAAGAAGAAGAGAAGATGGATAGTACTGTTCAGTACAGTCTATTTTAAGAAGTAAACATAGTGCATATTTATTAGATATTTAAAAATAATAAAGCGTTAAGATAACCTGAGTTCTATAGTTATAGGCTTAGGTTATCTTAACGCTTTTTTACGGATGGGGGAATTGAAACATAAAAATAAGCTAATTAAATTCAAAAGAGAATTTTGTTAGATGTAAAATTTAATTATTAAAGGATGATTTACATTTAATGGAATTCCGTAACTGCAGAACTCAAGACAAGGAGAGATTTTATGGCGATTAACAATGAAAATAGTGCTATTCCATCAAACTTTGTTCAAGGCTCTTCTGATATGTAAAAGATAAGGGCCGTGTTTTTATAAGCGTTAGTGATTTAGGAAGTATATCATACAAAAATGTGTAACAATAATTTGCATTTTTATTATTTAATAGAATGTAAATTAAGAAATAAAGGTTGTTTAAATATAGAAATCTCTTATATTTGGATAGTCTTTTTAAAAATTTAGTGTATTATATAATTTGGATTGAAAATTTTGGGAGTTATTTTATTTAATAGATAAATTATTTGTTTAGAAAGAGCTATTGGAGGTTGGAATAAATTTGGAAGGTTATACTAAGGACTTGTTTGGGATATTATCGACTGCCAAACTTGAAATCGATGAACTGAGAAGTTTTTTAGAGTTGGATGAAAGTAATAGCATTATTGCCTTTAGAGGTGAGCCTCAGGACTATGGAGATACGAAACTATTACCCTCAATGAATAGAATAAATATGAGTATTAATGATGAGAAAAACTTTTTTGATTCATTACGAGATTACGGCATAATAAGTGATAATAGTGCTAGTTATGTAGAAAAGGCAATAGAAGCGCAACATTATCTACAAACAAGCAGATTACTAGATATAAGTTTTAATGTACTTATTTCTATTTATTTTGCAACATTGCAAGATAATGATTTGGATGCTCAACTATATGTTTTTTGTTTTCCTAAATGTTTTTCACCTAGTTCCCAATATATAAACCAGTATTATACAAATATGATGGAAAATAATAAGAAAAATTTAATACTACGTAATAATTTTAAAGTTATTACGCACGGATACTATAATGAGCGTATGAAATTGCAAAGTGGAGGATTTGTTCTTTTTCCAAGTGAAAACATGGCACCAATACCTAAATGTTTCTATCGTACTATAACAATTCCGTCCGGGTATAAAGAGTCAATTCGTAAAGATCTTGTAACTTATTTTTCTATATATGAATCTTCTGTTTTTCCAGAGAAAGAAAAACGTAAAGAGATTGTGTTGGAAGCTATGAAAAGGGGGCGAGTAGAAAAAAATCAAAATTATATTGATTTAGAATTAGAGTCATATTTTGAATACTTAACGTATGATATAAAATGGGATATAAGAGAGGTTAGCGAATTTAAAAATGCTAAAGGTATAGAGCTAGAAGATAAGAAAAATAGAATTTATAGAAAGCTAAGGAAGGCTAATCATGATTTGAAAAAGAGTATAGAGGAATTATCTGTAGATAAAGAATTTTATATAGAGAAAGCGCAATTTAATTTTGAAGGCTTAAAATTAATGTGTGAAGAAGAATTAAGGAGAATTTAAATATGATTTTAACTGATAATGATAAGAACTTGCTGCTGAGAAGGTTGAATATTCCTGAAAAGAGCGCAAGTTTTTTGCAAGATAGAAAGATATTAGAGATTAATGATGATAATGGAGATACATTAGAGTACTATATAGGAGATTTTCGTAAAAATAATAGTGATATAACAGAATATATAGGTAAAATAGAAAATGAGAACATAGAAATGCAGTCATTACTAATATTTGAGAATTGGGAACAAGAGCAGGATTTTATTGATAGGAAAAAAAATGAAGAAAAGATTGCTAAGAAGAGAAGAGAAATTGAGAATCTCGTTAAAAAATCTCGAATAGTATATTTTATTAAAGAGGATGAAGTTAGAATAAATTTAGAAAAAGATGAAGGTATTAATTATTTAGAATACATAGACAAAAGTAAGAAAGGGTTTATTTTTAATGTTTCACTATTAGAATTAGGTAAACTATATAATACAACTGGGAAGTATTTATTTAAAGATAATGTAAGGCAGGGAAGGCATGATAACAAATCATTTCCTTTGGAAAGTGTGTTTAAGGAGACATTTGAAATAGGTTTATATCATTTATATAAGAAAAAAAATAGCAGATATATTAATAAAATAAGGGAATATTTTGATGAAAAGCTACTTGAGAGTTATGAAGAAAAATCTGAAATTCTAGAGGATTTTTGGTTCCATCATAATGGCATAACAATATTTTCTGAGAAAGAATACAATGTTCAATATGATTATATATCTTTTGTAGCTGAAAAAGTAAGTGTAATTAATGGAGCTCAAACTTTGACACATTGTTTTTCATTGATTAGACAGATTAAACAAGAATGGCTTGATATTTTAAAAGAAAAAGTGGAAGTAGATGAAGATATAGATGAAAATAAAAAGGGAGAGATAGTTGCAGAAATAAAAACAGAATTAGGGGATATGTTAGAATTTTTGAAAGAAAAAGTGAAATTGAAAGTCATTTTTCTTTTTTCTGAAGATAGTGGCTTGAAAAAATCAATAACTCGGGGCTTAAACACGCAAATTCCAATTTTGGAGGAAGATATTTTAGGAGCTTCTGATTCCTCGGAAGAAATTAATAAAAGATTGAAAAATAAAGGGATTAAGATATGTAGATCCGGAGAATACCTTGATAATGAAAGAACCTTCAGTGTATTAGAATTTGCGAAGGCGTATTTAATATTTGAAGAGAAGCCTGGAACAGCTAGAAATTTAAAGAAAGATAAATTAAGTGGTATATTGAATGATGTATCAAAAGCATTTGGTAATGAGTCAAAAGTAAATAGCTTTAGTAAAGCTATTCAATTATTCTCTAAAATAGATGAATGGTGGAGGAAAAGAGAGGATCCTTTCGAGGATGGGAAAGATTCGAGTGTGTATGATGGACTTAAAAGAAATGGTAAAAGTTATTTTAAATCGTATTGTTGGAGAAGTTATAAAGAATTAGTGGATATTGAATTAGATGTTGCGGATGCATTGCAAGTAAAATATGAACAATTCATTAATGAATTTATAGTGTTAAAAGAACAAGAAGATCCTATTAATTCAAATGACCTTAAGAAAGATGAGTTATATCAAAAGTATATTAGAGAAATGGAGAATCAACAAAAAAATATACAGTCGGATAATTCTATCAATGAGGAAAATATGTTATCTGAATACTTGAATGATAAAGGTCATAACTCAAAGAGTAAAATTACTAAAAGTATATTTGCTAAGAATTATTTTAAAAAGCAAGGAATTAAGGGGGGAATTAGAACGGTTACAATCGTAAACGGAAAAGTTAAGGAAAGCTTTCCGTTTAATGGAGAAACATTTAGTTCACTACATGAACATGAAAACTATCCAGAAATATATAATGATTTAACGTTATCTAGTAGTTTGACCTTTGAAAACTCAATTTTTAAAAAAGAAGTTGAGCAACCGTTTATATTGGTTGTTTTTTATGAAGAGGATAATTCAGTGGTAAGTAAAATTACGGTTATTAAAAACTTTAATTTTAGCGCTTATTTAGAAAAGGCAAAAAAAGCCTTTGAAGAAACAATAGAAGCTTTTAGGATAGGTGATTCTCAAAAATTCCCTAAGTCTTCACAAAAAGATGGGGCATTTCACATTAGACCTAAAGCCAGAAATAGTAAAGATACGTTTGAATTTACTAATGGCGAACAAGAAGTGAGAAGGACTTTCTGGGCTAATAAGGATACTGTATTAGGTATAATAAATTCACTACAAAATTAAATTTTTGTAGAATAATATAGTTGGTAAGTTAAAATACAACTATCCAAAATTTCAACACTCTTCATAAACGAAGAAGAAAACTATATAAAAGAAGTGATGAAGCGGTTTAACAACTAGTTAAACTGCTTCATTGTAATAAGAAAAACTTAACCAAGGGAACCTACAACAAACTAATCCGAGACTAAAGTCCACAAGTAATAAAAAACACCCACAATAAAAATTCTACCTGAAGATAAATACATAAAAGAAATCTGAAAAAAATAGAAGAGGAACTAAATGAATACCTAAAAGTAACAACCAAAAACACAAACTCGAAGAACTATCCGACCTACTAGCACTAATAAACGCCCTAGTCGAGCACGAAGGTATAACAGTAGAAGAAATTAATGTGAACATAAAGTAATTCCAAAATATAAGTAATTGATTAAATAATTTTTCAAGTGACTGAATACGTTATAAACTAAACAATAGCGAAAATATTGAAGTAACTGAAAGCAGGGGTTACTTCTTTATGGGAAATGCTATTGTTACAGGCATAATTAAATGAACTGGTGATAAACCATAAAATATTATTATATTATAAAAAATAAAATGTTTATAAAAGGAAGATTGAGTATTTCCCTAAGCATCCTTGATGGTGAAATGTTTTTATTACTAATACTTTATTATTTAAATGAAGATAGCTGACTATTTTATAGTTGTTATATTCATTTTTATTTTTTACTTATTGCTGGAAATACTGGGTGTTTCATCTTCTAATTTAAAGAGTAAATTAATAAAAGTGGTTGTTGATGTTATAATTAATAAGGATTGTTCATTAATAACTTAGGGAGAATATTATTATGAGTCAAAGTAATGAGCTAATTCTTTTTGCTCAAAAAGAATTAGATGAAAAACTGTCTATCTATAAAGGAAAGAAAGTTTCTGAACTTAAAGAGGAATTGGGATTATTTGAAAAGGATAGTAAAGCCTCTTTTGTAAATTTAGCTAGGAAGATGTTGAAAATAAGCAACAATAAATTGGATTTATGTGATAAAAAAGTACAAGCGGTTTTAAAAACGGTGCGTTTAACCGGAATGGAAACTCCTGCTGAAGCTATGTCTTTCATGCCAATTAATTTTGATGAATGGATTGCAGCGGATTCCTGGAAGAGTAGTTCTTTGTATAAATATTTTAAAAGCAAGACATTAATTCTCTTCATATTCCAACAATACCCTACTGGTAAGCGTGTAGATGATAGTGAAATGACTTTCTTGGATGCAAAGGTTTGGAAGATGTCAGAATACGATATGAATCATGGTCTGAAAGAAGTGTGGGATCAAGTTCGCTACTTAATCAATGAAAGAAAACTTGAGATTACACCTGTAGAACAAAAGAGTGGAAAGATTATCAATAAAAACAATCTACCATCTAGTAAATTTAATTCACTCGGTCACTTAAGACCAGGTGGGAAAAATGGCGATGACAAAGTGGAGTTACCTACAGGGCAAAGTATAGTAAAACAGCGCTTTTGGTTCAATGTAGAATATATAAAAGAAATTATAGATTTATAGGACGGGTGAAGATTTATGGGAAATATTAATCTGTTTGATTTATATAATGAAGGATTTGTTAAGGATGGGGGACATGATATTAATGTTCCTATCAAAAAGGCGAGTGGAGAAAAGTATAGTGGCAAAACCTACGCCATCCCTTTAAAGTATCTCTATTATAATGAGCAAAATGGTCGAATTGGTGTTGCACTGTCGAATTATGAAAGTGCTAACGGGAAATTGTCCCCAGGGCATAACGAAGAATACAATATGATTGTTCAAAATATGTTAACAAACGATGACGATAAGACCAAAAAAGATATGGAAGTCTTAAAAAGAGATATTGCAATGAAAGGCCAAGATCAGCCTGGCTATGTTTTAAGCGATGGGCGTGTCATTGATGGCAATCGCCGCTTTACAGCAAGACGATTACTTGATCAGGATCCTGCAATAATAGAACAGCAATATTTCGAAGCAGTTATTTTAGATGATCTATCTGTAGAAAACATTGATGACCGAAAGCGGATTAAGTCGCTGGAATTACAGATTCAATTTGGAAGATTGGATAAAGTAGATTACGATCCGATTGATAGAGCAATCGATGCCTATAAAACTGTTTCAGTGAATACTATTATGACTGCAACGGAATATTCTAAATTTGCTGGACTAAAACCTAATGAGGTAAGCAATTTACTGCTTGAAGCAGAGCTAATTGTGAAATTCTTAGAATTCTCGAATACCAATCCAGATAATTATGCGTTGGCCAAACAATTAGAGTTAGATGGGCCACTTCGAGATATGCTTCCTCAGTATAAAAAATTCAAGAATACAGCAAACGCAGATCAGTTATTGAACAGCTTGTTTGCAAAAATTATTCAGGTGCGTTCTGTAAAAGAGGATTACAAACAAGAATTCAGACAAATAGTCAAAACGGTTGTTGGTACTAAAAATGAAGAAAAATTCATTGAAGAAATGGAAGAGTCAACTGATACAATTGTAGAGGCTTTAGATAATAAAGAGCCAATCAAGAACAATGTCGAACTGTTTTCTCGTTTGCATAATAATCAAGAAGTAGTTCAAGCAATCGCAGAAGTTCAAAAGATTTCAAACAAGCACTCTGAAAAGTCCAAAAATCGTCAAGAACAAAACATGCCAGCAAAACTTGCAGATAAGGCAATCACTACAATTGAATCAATTGATAAAAGAATTGTCCAAGAATTGCCTAAAGCTGAAAGGCAGAAGTTAAATGAAAGTTTGGGAGAGCTAAGGAAACAAATTGATGTGCTTCTTTCTATGGAGGGGTAAATTTGTTAAAGAATCTGCAAGGTCATCTTAAATCTAGTTATAACTCGATGATTCATAGTGTTTCAGATGAATTTTATAATCCAATATTGGGTGAATCTATTAGCTATAAACGAGTGAGTGGCTATTTTTCTTGTAAAGCACTTTCTATATACGCTGAAGGATTAGATAGGATTGCTGAAAATGATGGCTATGTTCAATTCATCATTTCTCAACATATTTCAGAAAAGGATTTTGAAGAAATTAAGGTAGGATATCATGAACGCTCAAAAGGGGAAACGTTAACCCAGATTGATAAGCAACGTCTAGGAAATTTAGCCTACTTGATATCACAGGGAAAAGCAGATGTGAAGTTTGGTCTAGTGAAAAATGGTTTGTTCCACACAAAATGGGGATTATTTGAAGATAAGCAGGGGGATATCATTTATTTTAATGGTTCACTCAATGAAACAGCAAATGCTATAGAGAACAATTTTGATTCCTTTGATGTGGATTTTTCTTGGGACGTAAGTATCAATGTTCGTTCTCGTATAAATCAGAAAGCAGAAGAGTTTTCTCTTTTATGGAACGATAATTATCCAGGTGTTCAAGTGATTGATGCCACAGAAATTATCTATCCTCTTCTACAAGAGTTTGATATAGGAAAGATTCAAAGAATACCAAACCCTGATAATAATTCCATTATTTTTGATATGAACGATATACACTTCTTTTTCGTCGATAAAAGCGAAGATGAAGTAAGTACAAAAAAGACCTTTAGGAATAAATTCAGCTTTTATGTAGATGAAGACAAGGGGTATCCCTTTTTCAGGGGAGATTTAACTTATCGAGATATTGAAAGGATAATCGAACTTGCCAATAAGCAAGCAGATAAACATCAGTTCAACTTTATCGTTTCTTCACGTGTAGATAGCTATATTAATGGTCAGAAGTATTCCATAGAAGAATATCGAAAATCAGGCTTGACCTTGAAGAATCAAGATAGCAGGTGGGATGAAGAGTTTGAGGAGTTTAAGGAAGTCGTGGAGGCAGAAGTTTCCAGACCTCTAAAAGCATTACAGCTTCGCTCAGCTATGTATATGCTCACACAAAAAAGAGCGGCAAATTTTTCCGTTCCAGGAGCAGGGAAAACGGCTATGTTATTAGGTGTTTTCGCCTATCTAAATAGCAAGCGAAAAGAGGAACCAATTAAGCGATTATTAGTTGTTAGTCCAATTAACGCCTTTATGTCTTGGAAGGAAGAGTTTCAAGCTGTCTTTCAAAGTAAAAAAAATTTAAGAGCGCTTAGTGTCCATGATGAATCTATTGGTGGGAATAAATATGCGCTAGAAGCTCAGTGGTCTTCTGCAAATTTGATTTTGATTAACTATGAATCACTACCAAAGTTTAAAGATTCAATCATAAAATGCTTAGCCAATGATTCGGATACTATGCTCGTTTATGATGAGGTCCATCGTGTAAAAGGGGTGCAGGCTAAACGGGCCCTTGCTGCTTTAGAAATAGCAGACAAGGTCGATTATCGCTACGTCTTAACAGGAACCCCTATTCCTAATGGCTATTTAGATATATATAACTTCTTAAATATCTTATTTAAAAAGGAATATAGTGCATATTTTGGATTTGAGCAGAATATGCTGAAAAATCCCGATAGTTGGGAAATTGATGAGATTAATGAAAAATTGGCTCCTTATTTTTGGAGAACTAGCAAGGAAGATTTAGGTGTTCCACCAGCCGATAAAGACAATATTATAAAAATACCTCCATCTAAAGAACAGCTTCGTCTAGCGGAAATACTATACACAAAAACGCAAAATCCACTAGCGACCTGGATAAGAATGATTCAATTATCAACCAACCCTGAAATTGTCAATCAGGCGATAAATTACAGTGATCTAGGTTTTAGTGAAGATGCCAGTATAGATAATGATTCCTATGATCAGGTCAGTGCGAAGGCAAGAAAAGAGCTAGAAGAAAGCATTCATCAAGCGGTCATTGGTGAAGTAAGTGATTGGGATTTAGCAAATGTGGATTCCCCTAAATTCAATGCAGGTATTGAACTTGTGATGGATATAGTGAAGAAACATAGGAAAGTCGTAGTATGGGGGCTGTTCGTAAATACATTGAAGAAAATCACTCGTGTATTAAATGAAAGAGGCATTAATACAAAAGTAATTTATGGCGGCACGCCTCGTGCTGAACGCGACGATATCATCCACAAATTTAAAGAGAACACAGATGAAATACAAGTGCTAGTATCCAATCCGAACACGCTTGGAGAATCTGTGTCTCTACATAATATTGTCCATGATGCAATCTACTTTGAATATAACTATAACTTGACCTTTATGCTACAATCACGTGATCGTATTCATCGACTTGGATTGCCTGAAAATCAAAGTACACGATATTACTATTTGATGACGGTGAGCGATGGGGAAATTTATAATTTTATTGATCAAAAGATTTATGAAAAGCTGGCTGAAAAAGAAGAACGGATGAGGGAAGCAATTGATGGAGGCTATCTTGTTCCTGAGTTTGTTGATGATGAGATTGAGGAAATGAAGCGAATTATTGAGTCGGAGCGCCGGTTTTAAATCGCCATAATGGCTATAAGACTATTGTATTGTTTAACTACAGGTACCTATTAAAAAATTAATATTAGATAACGCTAGAGTAATGAGTATAAATTAATGGGGATTTGGTTCGGAGCTATCATTGAGAATTAGAATAAATAATAAGAATCATTAAGGGCCCAGGGAAGTATTTCTTTGGCCCTTTTTTTATGAAATAATACTTTGAAAAAACTTATTTTATATACATTTAAGATTAGTAGTGTTTTGGGGTATTTAGTTCCAAAATATACACTAGAAGTAGATTATGGAGTTGTTTTTTATTTACTTCACTTTTTTCGGCAGCCTACAGCATGTATTAAAGAACGATATCAATATTGAAGAATTGAAAAGCTAGTTAATAAATTTTCGATTAAAAAACAAACATATATAAATTTCTTCCTTGCGCCTCCCCCAACGTCACCCCCTAACCTAAAGAAGACAAATCAAAAAGGGGGGACCAAACCACTCATGAAAACCACCACAAAAGAAAAAAGAAACATCATTATCATGCTATTACTCTCAGCCGCAATAGGGATCTTTTCACCACTACTCATGTACATTACACTGGCACGTAAAAATGAGGTGTACAAATACCATTGCCGAAAGGCGTTCAATTTTCATTTGTTAATTTTTCTTCTATTTAATATTAGTTCGCGTATTAGTGATGTTTTGTTTTGGATTGTATTTATGTTTGAGGTAATTCAAGTGATCATTGTTGCGTGGAAAGTAACACGCGACGAACCATATCGTTATTTCACTCGAATTCCGTTATTTAAAGAAGATAAGTACACGGTGGAAGGAGAATAGGTGATGAAACAAGAAGTGGAAATAAGGAGAAAGCGACTTTTAGTTATGATTGCAGTGTTGTTTATTGCGATTTATATCGTTTTACGAAAAAGAAAGTATGAGTACTTTTATGATGGTATTAGTGAGTATGAACATCGTTATAGAGGGAATGTTCCTTTTGTATTACTTGTTGTAGGTTTGTTTCAATATTGTAGGCAGAATGAGATGAGTTTTTCTCATATGCTTCAGTATGTGAAAGAGAAGTTAGCGGAGTAGGTGATGATATGGCGTGGATGATTAGTGAGTTTGCAAGTGTTGGGGATGTTACGGTGCGGACGCTTCGTTATTATGACAAGATTAATTTATTAAAGCCGAGCGATTATACTGAGAGTGGGCACCGGTTATATACGAAAGATGATTTGTATGTGCTGCAGCAAATTCAATCGTTTAAGCATCTCGGTTTTTCGCTTGGGGAAATTCAAAATATTATATTGCAGCGTGATATAGAGACAGAAGAATTTTTAAGACAAATGCATTTTCAAAGGGAAGTACTTTTGGTAGAGCAAGAAAGAATTGCGAAGGTGCTATCTCATATGGATGAGATGACAAAGCAGTTTCAAAAGGAAGAACGTGTGGATATCGCTTTGTTTTCTTCGTTTTTGCAAACTTTCATATGGGAGAAAGAAAATAAAGAATGGTTAGAGGAACACTTTTCAAATGAGTGTGTTCAAGTGTTTTATAGTAATAAGGAATTAAAAGAAAAGTTTGATCGGCGATTTATGGATGTGATAGGGAAGTTGAAAAAGTATAAGGGAGAAGAGAAGGATCCGGGTCATCAAGACGTTCAAGTTACCTTGAAGGAATTTTTCAATGTAATAGAAGAGGTAACAAACTATCTTGATACACCTCAAAGTGTTAGAGAGGATATAATCCAAAAATCAAACTTTCCACTATCCGAATTCCCAACCCTCTTCACAACCGAAGAAGAAAACTATATAAAAGAAGCAATCCAGCAGTTTAACCCCTAGTTAAACTGCTTTTCAATTATAATAGAAGAAAAACCAAACGGAGGAAAATCCCATGCCAACCTACAACAAATTAATCCGAAACAAAATCCCACAAATAATAAAATCCAACGGGAAAACACCCACAACAAGAATCCTACCCGAAGACGAATACATAAAAGAAATCTGCAAAAAAACACAAGAAGAACTAACAGAATACATCGAAGCAAAAACAAAACCCGATAAACTCGAAGAACTATCCGACCTACTAGAACTAATAAACGCCCTAGCCGAACACGAGGGCACAACAATAGAAGAAATCAACAGCATCCGTAAAAAGAAAGCAGAAGAACGAGGTGGCTTCTCAGATCGAGTGTTTCTAATCGAAGTAACCGATAACTAGCCCCTCCTAAGCCCCTTACAAGCCCCTACCAAGTAATAAATCACTAAGAAAAAACATAACAAAAACAACAACAAACACCGTAGTAGTAGTCAAAAAAAAATTAAAATAACACGCCAAAAACCCGGCCAGTCTCCCATATATATTATGAAGAGGTTTTTATTTTGAACGGAGACGGGAGGAATTGGGATGGCGGTGTATCGTACTGTGCAGGTGAATTTTTGGCAGGATGATTTTGTTTTGGATTTGACGCCGGAGGAGCGGTATTTTTATGTGTATTTGCTGACTTGTTCGAAGACGACGCAGTGTGGGATTTTTCCTTTTCCGAAGCGGTTAGCTGAGATGGAGACGGGTTATAATCGGGAGACTGTTGATAAGCTTGTGCAGCGCTTCATTGATTATGGGAAGATTCTTTATGATGCGGAGACGCGGGAGTTATTCGTTTTAAATTGGCTTCGTTATAATCCTGTGACGAATACGAATGTGGAGAAGTGCGTTCTTCGTGAGCTGAAGGGTGTGAAGAATAAGGAGTTTGTACATATGTTTCTTCAGAAGTGCGTAGAGGAGGAGCTGAATGTTCCAATGCTTTTAGCACATTTCGGTATGCCGAGTGATCTGGCTGTGGATGATGTTGATCCGATTTGTGAGGAGACAGAGGAAGAAGAGGTTATAGAAGAAATGGGAAGTCGCGTGTTTTCTTTTTATGAGCAACATTTCGGTAGTTTGTCTCCGCATACTGTGGAGGAACTAAGTGCGTGGATGGAAGATTTGTCAGAGGAGCTTGTGCTGAAGGCTCTTCAAATTGCGTTTGAGAATAATAAGCGGACGGTTGCTTATGTGAAGGGCATTTTGAGAGGCTGGCACGGGAAAGGGTTTACGAAAGTTTGTGAGGTTGAGGCGGATACGGCGAGCTTTCGGAAGAAGGAGTCGTCTGTTAGTACGGGGGAGACAGAGGAGTTTTTGGCGAGGTGTGAGGAATGGGAGAAGAATGCGCCGTCTGAGGAAGAGTTGCAGCGCTTTTTAGCGGAGCGCGGGTGGCGTCCATGAGTATTCAAAATGTGGAGGCGGAAAAGACGGTGTTAGGTTCTCTATTACTTGATGGAGAGCTTATTAAGGAGTGCCGTTTGACGGAGCAGTATTTTTCTCTGTCGGTGCACAAGTCTATATTTCAGTTAATGCGAAAAATGGAAGAAGAGGGGCAACCGATTGATCTTGTGACGTTCATTTCTAGGGTAGATCCGAAGTTTTTAGAGGGGATCGGGGGAATGGAGTATTTTATAGGGTTAATGGATGGTGTGCCTACTACTAGCAACTTCTCTTATTATGAGGGGCTTGTTCGAGGTGCCTGGAAAATGTATCAGGCGGGTGTTCTCGGGCACAAAATGGGAGAGCGTCTTATTGCGGAGAAGAATGAGGGAATTATTGGTGAGACGATTACGGCACTTTGTGAGTTAGAGGAAAAGGACTGTGTATGTGAGTTTGATTTGAAGGATGCGCTAGTTAATTTATATGAAGAGCTTCATCAAGATGCGAAAGAGATTACGGGTATTGAGACTGGTTATACATCGCTAAATAAAATGACGTGCGGCTTGCAGGAAGGGGATTTTGTCGTTCTTGGTGCGCGTCCTTCTATGGGAAAGACTGCGTTTGCGTTAAATGTTGGACTGCATGCGGCGAAGTCTGGAGCGGCGGTTGGACTATTTTCATTAGAGATGAGTAGTAAGCAATTGTTAAAAAGAATGGCGTCTTGCGTAGGTGAAGTGTCAGGAGGCAGATTGAAAAATCCGAAGCATCGTTTTGCGATAGAAGACTGGGAAAAGGTGAGTCGGGCATTTGCGGAGATTGGTGAACTACCACTTGAAATTTACGATCATGCAGGTGTTACGGTGCAAGATATTTGGATGCAAACTCGTAAGTTAAAGAGGAAGCACGGTGATAAAAAGATTTTAATTATTGTAGATTACTTGCAGCTTATTACGGGCGATCCGAAGCATAAGGGCAACCGATTCCAAGAGATTAGTGAGATTTCTCGTAAGCTTAAGTTATTAGCGCGGGAATTAAATGTTTGTGTAGTAGCATTGTCACAATTGTCTCGTTCTGTAGAGTCGCGTCAAGATAAGCGACCTCTTTTATCCGACTTAAGAGAAACAGGACAAATTGAGCAAGATGCGGATGTCATTATGCTTATGTATCGAGAGGATTATTATGATAAGGAAACGATGCAAAAAGAGATAACGGAGATTCATGTGGCGAAGCACCGGAATGGGCCTGTGGGGATTTTTAAGCTGCGGTTTTTGAAGGAGTTTGGGAGGTTTGTGGAGGGGAAATAGTGAAAAGATTTGAGTATTACTTTGCATATAAAATAAAGCATAAGTTTTCCAATGTATTCACTTATGCTTTATTTTTTGAATATGTTTCTTATTTCTCCATAAAGAAAGCTCTTCTCTCTGCAGTAATCCATTGCTCCAAGTCATCTTGGCTACGTCGGACAAGGCGATTTACTAAAACATCATGCCATACATAATCCTCTAATAAGTATATATGAACGGGGTCATCTGTATAAAAAGCAATATTACGCTCTTCAAGTGATGGGCCGTAAATCATCTCTTTAGAATCTATTGATAAAATAAACCAATGTTCTGTAGAGCGAGTTTCTGTATAGGGTGTGATACGATGGGCTTCTAGATTTTTAATGGGATTTTCAACATGTAAGGTAATACCTTGTACTGTGACTTTATCAGCTACCTCAGTTAGATCCTCTTTTAACGCTTCATACATTTCATCCCACATTGAAATGACAATACGTTGTTCTGCTTTTTTTATTAATGTCTGACAGTAGCTAATGATTGTTTGATTGTCTTTTAACGTAATCACTCGATTATCCGTTTTTTCCTCGGAAGTTTCTAGTTTTTTTAATGAATCACTAATTCCTTCATAAGTAGACTGCCATTCTGATTGCGCCTTCTGTAAAAAGATTTCAACGGGTAGAGGTGAATAGCGAGTGGTGTCATTTATTTCTTCCTTCATGACAATTCCTTTTTCTACAAGGTTACCTAAAATCTCATAAATTCGCGCTCTTGGGACACCCGAATCTTTACTCACTTGATAGGCTGTGACAGGCCCTTGTTTCACAAGAGATACATAAGATTTGGCTTCATATTCATTAAAACCAATTTTTTTAAGCTGTTGCACTATGTAGTCCACTTTTTTTCCTCCGATGTTTGCTTTTATCCCGCTTTAACGGGCAGTAAGACCCCCACCCGAAAATTCAGCGGAAGCAAAGAAGTTAGGTGGTGGGGGGGCGGGCTGCTCGTAAAAGCCCGATTGGTGAGGGCTGATAATCAGTGGGGGATGAACAAAACCCCCCACTGATTAAAGTTTCACTTTATATTTCAACGTTACAATAACTCTTTACATTTAGCAAATTGATAGTTACTATTACAATAGTGACTAAAGGGGAGGCTACTAGTATGGATTTTTATTTAGACCCATCTGTATTAATGATTTTGATTGTTTTTGGATTTGTAGCTGCATTTATTGATTCAGTTGTAGGTGGTGGTGGATTGATTGCCTTACCAGCTTTATTATTTACAGGATTGAATCCAGCAAGTGCAGTAGCCACAAATAAACTAGCATCGACAATGGGGAGTGCAACTAGTAATATTGTGTTTTATCGTTCTGGTAATCTTGATTTGAAATCGGCGTTTAAATTATTTCCAATCACTTTCATAGGTTCAATAATAGGGGCGTGGACCGTTCATTTAATGAACCCAGAAGTATTGAAGCCATTAATGCTGATCATGCTTGGTGTGGTCGCTATTTATACGATATTCAAAAAGGATTGGGGAAGTATTTCCACTCATAAGAAATTGTCTGGTCGACACGTCATTATTTTTACCTTTTTTATTTTTGCTATTGGTTTTTATGATGGATTTCTAGGTCCTGGTACAGGTTCATTTTTAATGTTTGCTCTTTTATTTATTGGATATGATTTTTTAAAAGCAGCAGGTACGGCGAAGTTTCTTAATTTAGGAAGTAACGTTGGTGCATTATTCATGTTTATGTATGTAGGGCAAGTAAACTATGCGTATGGTTTTATAATGGGGATTGCTCAAATTGCTGGAGGGATTGTTGGCTCCAAATTTGCTATAAAAAAAGGAAGCGGGTATGTTCGTGCTCTCTTCATTACAGTAACTTGTTTATTGTTAGCGAAAAATCTGTATGACTATGTGCAGTAAGTAATGTAGAAAAGGTTAACTATGCAGGCTACATAAATATAATAATTCCTTGTAACATATTTTAGATGCTACCTTATTCGAAGGTAGCATCTAAAAAAATTAAGGTAAGAGGGTGAAAATAATACAAACGAATATTTTCGGGGTATGTTTATGTACTTTAGCGAAATAACTATTCCATATTCTTCTTATAATTAACCCGCAACAACCCCTTAAAATCCACCTCAGCAATCAATACACTTATTAATATAAGCGTCGCCCCTAAATATCCTTTCCCGGTAAGTGTTTCACCTGTGAAAACGAAAGCGAAGCCTGCGGAAAAGACAGGTTCTAATGAAAAAATAAGTCCGGTATGTGTAGGCGTCGTGTATTGCTGGGCGATCACTTGCACGATGAATGCGACTGCGGTGCAGAATATGCTTAAGGCTAGGATGATTAGCCATGAGTTGGTTGTGCTAGGCAGTTTGGGTGTTTCTATAATAAATGAAAAAATAAGACTAAATAGGCCGACGAAACCGAGTTGTATGACGCCAAGTGCGATTGAATTCACATGTTTCGTTACGCTGCCAGTGATGATGACGTGAATGGCATAAAATAAGGCAGACAGTATGCAAAATATATCGCCATTACCGATCTTGAATTCGCTCGTTAATGTTAATAAGCCGATTCCTATTATCGTTAAAAAGATGCCTACTATCACTTTCTTTTCCGGAATGTGTTTTAAAAATATAGCTGATAAGATCGGAATGAAAATGACTGTGAGACATAGCAAGAAACCAGCGTTAGAAACACTCGTATACTTTGTGCCGAAAGTCGCGAAAATGTAAACGATAAATAAGACAGAAGCGAGTATAAATGCATATTTTACCGTTTTAAAATCGATTTTGAATAAATGTTTGTAAAATATTAAACCTGATAAAAGAAAGGCAATAATAAATCGTAATGCGATTAAATTGTATTCTTCTATGCCTTCGAGTCCAACTTTTGTAAGTAAGATGGATGCACCCCAAAAGAATGTAACTAGTAGTAGCCCTAAATCCGCTTTTAATTGTAGTTTCATTTCTATTCCCTCGTTATGTATAAAATTTTAAATCCCATACCCCTATCCCCATTCTATATTTTAATATTAATTCTGAAAATTTGTAACTTAAATTTATCGACGTTTTATTCCATTAAAAAAAGGCTGTTTATAAAACAGCCTCTATGTATCTGAAAATCCGGACCTTGATTAAAGACTACGTAGAATCTCCAAACCTTTTCCTGTTAAATTAATTCCTGCTCTACCTCTTTTTATTTGCACATACCCTTTCATTTTTAGGAAGTTCAACCGGTGTCTCACTTGTGCTTCAGATAAATTTATTTCGACTTCTTGGCTCTTTTCAGAAATAATTCTTCTTCCGATTGCTTTTCCTTTTTCTTCATAATTCATGACGAGCGTAAGGATGAAAAGTGATTCTTGGTCAAGAGCGTTTGAACTTGAAGAAAAGGGTGTTATACCCTCGGCCTGATCACTATCTGTTTTCCTATGTGGAGGCTTTTGAAAGTAATGTTGATTAGGCAAATCATTTTTTGTTATTTGGTTTCCGGTACGGACAGCAAGCATATAATCTATCGTATTTTTAAGTTCTCGTACATTTCCGTACCATGGATATCCTTGCAGTTCTTCAATTAGTTCTTGTTCAATTTTGACTTTAGGGTCCGATAGTGCAACAAAATGTTTAGCTAATAATTCAATATCATTTCGGCGCGCCCTTAATTCGGGAAGGTGTATAAAGAGTACTTTAAGCCGATGGTATAAGTCTTCTCTAAACATATTTTCTTGAATCATTTTCAGTAGATCCTTATTGGTTGCTGCAATAATCCTTACGTCTATCGGGATAATTTGGCTTCCGCCAACACGCATAATCTCTTTTTCCTGCAATACGCGAAGGAGTCGTGCTTGAAGTTTCAGGCTAATATCTCCAATCTCATCTAAAAAAATAGTGCCACCATTTGCTTGTTCAAATAGTCCCATTTTCCCGCCCTTTTTTGCTCCGGTAAACGCTCCGTCTTCATAACCAAATAATTCACTCTCGACTAAATCATCCGATAAAGCACTGAAGTTAACAGCAAGAAAAGGACCGCTATTTCGCTGGGAAGCATTATGAATAGCACTTGCAAACAACTCTTTTCCGGTACCACTTTCACCCTCAATTAATACAGTTAAATCAGTCTTAGCTAACCTTTTTGCAATTTGTTTCGTGTCTTGAATAGTAGAGCTAATGCCAACAATATTATGAAAGTTGTATTTTGCTACATAACCTTTTTTGACAAATTCTTTTCTCAATTTACGTTCAAACCCAATGGTCTTAAGGGCATTTCTAAAAGTAACAATAATCGATTGATCATTTATATGTAGACGTTCCACTATTACATCCAAGCCGTTTACAACAAATATTCCGCTTTCTTGTTGCTTATTTGAAAGGATGAAGTTTACTAAATCAATATTATCAATAATGGCATCAATCGGATGACCAATAGCGTTTTTACTTTTTATTTTCAACATGCTTTCCAGGAATTCATTAAAGACAACAATTCTTCCTGTATAATCAATAGCTAGTATGCCATCACCAACACCATCAATAACTTGATGAAGTTGTCGATGAGCTTTAGCTAAATTCTTTGTTAAATCTACTATTTTTCGATAGTATCTCTCAGAAACGTGGTTACCTGATTCCTCCATTAAATGAAATCGATCTAGAATGGACATGATTGTAGTAATATCTATTAATCTATGACCGATATTAATTACTTTTTCTACAAAGTCAGGGATAATTTCAAGTTCGCCAGGTGTGATTGCAAGCTTGATCATTTGTATATTCGTTTTTCCAGGATAGTATGGGACATATTCAATGTGGTTCAGCCCCAATTGACGCATCGTTTCAATGGATTCGTATACTGTTTCATGATTATCATTCACATATAGTGCTTGTGTTCCTTCTGGTAAAAATAAAAGCTGGTCCACGTTTTCATAATTTAATGTTCGTTTTGCTATTATTACTTCGCAGTTTTCCCCAATAAAGTCTTTCACCGTTTCTATCGTAAATGTATTAGGTAACAAGATTAATGTAGAATGAAATACTTTTGGAATACTTTCTTCTACAGAAAAACTTTCAATATCTATGAGGTCACCTACCATCTCCGTTAGTTGTTGATGTAGGGCTTTTCGTGTTTCTTTTAAAACGGTGATCAATACAATGTGGTTGGTTTCAAATTTGTTCATAGAGCACCTCTTTAGTTGAATGGAATTGGTCTAAAGTTGGTTATTAATTGGTTATTGTGTAACCAATTAATAACCAATTATAATACATTTCAACATAGTAAACACCGATAAAGTGACGAAATATTTAAATATGTGTAAATAATCGTTTAAATTTCAATGTTGGCACGATATTTGCTTATATCAATGGTGTGTAAAGAAATAATGAAATGAGTAGAGTCGTAATTTACATATTTAATTCTTTACCACTTGCTAGAAAAGGGAGGTTAAGAGTATACAATTTCAGCAGAGAAAGACAACGAAACCATTTAAATTATGAGGTGAGAGAAAATGAAACCACTAATTGGTGTTACGGGGTATTATGTTGATCATAGTGAAATAGGGAAGGAGGGCTTACGAGGGCTACCAGGTCAGGATATGGCTATCTTTTCTTACGACTACATCCGTTCCCTTCAACGAGCAGGTGCAACAGTTGTTCTACTTCCAATTGAGGAAGTTGATCAAATTGAGTCCACACTTAATCAATTAGATGGATTGTTATTAGCTGGTGGCGCGGACATCAATCCAGTTTATTACGGTGATACTCCAAAATCGTATATAGGTACTGTAGAGGAAGAACGAGATAATTTTGAATTAAATTTGGCAAAGCAGGCTTTAGAAAAAGATATTCCTATTCTAGGAATTTGCCGAGGATTACAGGTGTTAAATGTTGCAGCTGGTGGATCTCTTTATCAAGACTTAGAGCACGAGATGGGGCCAGAATATTTCCATGTTCGAGAACAGTTCCGTAAATGGCAAGGCTCTCATTCCGTAGATCTTCTGGAAGAGGGGAAAATTTATGAGGCTATTGGCCAAAAATCTTTAATGGTTAATTCTTTTCACCATCAAGCAGTGAAAACATTAGGGAAAGATTTTGAGGCGAGCGCATGGTCCTTTGATGGTGTAATAGAGGCTATTGAATCGAAGGCTCATCGTTATGTAGCAGCGGTTCAATGGCATCCAGAAATGATGTCGGAAAGGGATGTCTTGCAGCAACGTTTATTTAACCAATTTGTAAATGAAATTAGTAAAAAGGTAGTTAAATCATAGCGTGTTATAAATAAAAGAATTGGTGGATAGCTTGGTACGTCATGGTAGTGGGGAAACCAGACTGCCGGCTGCTTGTAAAAGTAATAATCATTGGGGGAAGAACATCACCAATGATTAAAGTTTCACTTTATCCCGCTTTAACGGGCAGTAAGACCCCCCTCAAAATTCAGCGGAAGCAAAGAGAAGTTAGATGGGTGATCAACTGCCCGTAAAAGCCCGATTGGTTCAACTAATAATCATTGGGGCAAGAACACCCCCCATGATTAAAGTTTCACTTTATCCCGCTTTAACGGGCAGTAAGACCCCTCTCAAAATTTAGCGGAAGCAAAGAGAAGTTAGATGGGTGATCAACTGCCCGTAAAAGCCCGATTGGTTCAACTAATAATCATTGGGGCAAGAACATCATCAATGATTAAAGTTTCACTTTATTGCAAAGGGGATTGGTATATGAGTCAAGTGTCAGAAAAGGCGGTTTCATTCGAGCCAGAAGAAAAAAAGGAAAAAAAAGAATGGAAAATAAACGTATTTGCAATGTTACTTGTCTTGTTAGTTATTGCGGCTGTTATTACACATATATTGCCGGCCGGAAAATATGAACAGATTGAAAAAAATGGGTATACAACAGTAGATCCAAATTCATTTAAATGGATTGAATCAACGCCACTTGGATTTTTTGATACAGTAAAATCTATTCCTACAGGGATGGTAGAAGCTGCTAATATTATCTTTTTTATTCTTATTATCGGAGGGTTTTTTGGTGTATTAAAGGCATCCGGCACAGTTGAGGCTCTTGTTTCAACGATGGCAAAAAAACTTGCTAACCGTGAAAAGTTAATGATTCCTATTATCATGCTGTTCTTTGCGCTTGGCGGGTCATTAATGGGAATGGCTGAGGAAGCTTTAGTGTATGTACCTCTATTCATTCCGCTGGCTCTTGCGGTTGGATTTGATACGATAACAGGAACCGCAATGGTACTAGTAGGAGCGTCCGTCGGATTTACAACGGCAATTATGAATCCGTTTACAGTTGGTCTGGCGCAAGGGATAGCGGGTCTTCCTATGTATTCTGGGATGGGGTTCCGCCTCATTTTATTCGTAGTCATATATGTAATTGCGGTTACATTTGTCTATCGTCATGCTATGAAAGTAAAGAGGGATCCTGCAAGTGGAATTTACGGAAAATTCGATACAAATAAGCAAGACAGCTTACTAACAGCGAAAGTAGAGTTAACAAAAAGACATAAATGGATATTAACGGCCTTTTTAATCAATTATATTATTCTTGTATTTGGTGTTATTAAGTACGAGTGGTATATAAAAGAAATTGCAGCCTTATTTATTATTTTAACTATAATCATTGCAATTCTCGGCAAGATATCTCTTGATGATACTGTAGAATCCTTTACACAAGGATCGGCATCTTTAATTGGTGGCGCTTTAATCATTGGTGTATCACGCGCTATTTTAGTTGTATTGAATCAAGGGCATATTATAGACCCGCTACTGTATCAAGTGTCGGAAGGAATGGAACATATTTCTCCTTTTTTAAGTGTTGTTGGAATGTACAACTTCCAAGTAGCGATTCATTTTATTTTAGCATCAGGTAGTGGTCATGCGATGTTGACAATGCCTATCATGGCGCCACTTGCAGATTTATTGGACATTACACGCCAAACGGCAGTATTATCCTTTTCATTCGCCGATGGTATTGGAAATATTATTTTTCCAACAGGTGGTACGCTAATGGCTGGATTAGCAATTGCAGGAATTTCATGGACAAGGTGGGCAAGGTGGATTCTTCCTTTAATTCTAATTGAATACTCAATTGGTTTAATAGCAGTTATAATTGCTCATCTTATTGGTTATGGTCCGTCTTAATAAAGACTATATAACTCGGAAGCATAATTACTTCAAAACAATTAGGAAGAGCTATGGTGCGAGTTGGAACAGATGGATGTTTCCATTCGACTATTGAAAGTTCGGATTTGAAGAAGATTGGTGTGTGAGTTTCTAAAGTGAATAGGAATAATGAAAAAGAACCCAATTTCTCTATTTTATATGGAGAGATTGGGTTCTTTCGTTTTGAAATGATTATGAGAAATTTCTTATATATTTTTCATACATTCATCATGTTTCTTTCATTCTCTTCTCACGCTTAAGTTTTACACTCATATGTATCAAAGGTATAGGGAGGTAATACATTTTTTACTTATTTCAAAACGAATGATAGATGGTGGTGAACAGATGAAAAAGAATAAGCGTAAAAAAATGCGTTGGTTAAAATGGATTTTGATCCTTCCGTTACTTCTGGCATTACTATTGTTTGGATTACATAGTATGAAGTTTGATAGGGGGGAACATGAGAAGTATAAGCAGGCGGCGTATACTGTTTCTCACGATAAAGAAAGGGAAGCTTTCGTTGCTCAAAAAGAGAAGTTTCATCACTTTGAGCGACTAAATCATCATGAAAAACACTTTGAAAAAGAGTTTGGTGGTTTATTCTTTATCCCATTCTTGTTAGCGTTTGGATTTGTTCTTTTCGGTTGGTTTATGATTCGTAAGTCTGAAGGGAATATGGTTAAAAAGTGGACAGGCGTATTGCTCCTTGTTATTGGTGTATTACCAGTCCTTCCGATCCTTGCATTTGTTGCAGTGATTGTTTGGGCATATAAAAAGTGTAAAGAAAAAAGAGTGGCAACTGATATAGAGTTATACAGCGATTTCCAAGTACAAAAACAGGTAGATATTTTAGATCAATGGGAACGTAATATTCGTAAGGAGGAGAAGTAATAATGGGTATTTTAAAACGTATTAAAAGTATTGTAGTGGCAGATGTGCATGAAACGTTAGATAAACTGGAAAATCCCGTGAGCATGTTGAAGCAGTATCTTCGTGAAACAGAACAGCAAATTACGAAAGCTCAAAAAGCACTTTCTCACCAATATTATTTAGAAAATAAATATGAAGCATTAATTTCAGAGACGGATGCTCTTATCGCGAAGAGAACTCGTCAAGCTGAGCTTGCAGTATCACGCGGAGAAGATCATATGGCGCAGTTAGCCCTGCAAGAAAAAATTTCAAATGAGAAAAAAGCGGAACTGTATCGCAAGCAGTACGAAATAACGAAAGAGCAAACGGCGAAACTGTATGAACAGATTGACAAACTTCAAGAGAAATATGAAGAGTTACAATATAAAGAACTCGTTCTTGTTTCCCGATTAAATGCAGCGCGAGCAATAAAAGAGAGTCATGCAGCAATTGATTCTTTCCATACAGAAAGTACGGCGAAAGGCTTTTCCCGCATTGAATCGTATGTACAAAAATTAGAAGCAGAAACAGCTGCTAGTAGCTATTTTTATAATTTGAAGGCTCCTAATCAACAAGAATTGTTAGACCAAAATTTGCAAGAAGAAGTGAAGCGGGAGTTGGAGAAGTTGAAAGAGAATAAATAGTATGTAAAAAGCCCATTTCATATGGGCTTTTTTTATCGATAAAATTATTCTTTTCCAAACTGAAAAATATCCCGGTTAATAAGTTGATGGAAGTGCCTATCCATTTCTGCTGCAGAAACTTTCCTTTCATTTTTAAACCACCATGCGCTTAATGAGGTGATTGCCCCTGAATAAAATTCAATGATTAAATCATTTGGCAGCGTATGATTTTTACAAAGTTGATTTAACGCTTCTATTTCTTGTTTTCTCGTTTCGTGGCTTAAATATTGTGCACGGCTAATAAATTGTTCATCAGACATTTGCGTTTCTAATATTTTACCGATTTCTTCATGGTGTAGAAATTGTTCCATTACTTGAAATGGTTTACTTAATCGATCTGAGACCGGTATTTCAGCAATCATCTTGCCATATCGTTTAAATCCAAAGGCTAATAAAGCATCTTTATCTTCAAAGTGTTTATAAAAGGTTGTTCGGTGTACCATTGCGCGGTCACATATTTGGTTAATTGTGATCGTACTATATTTCTGTTTTGATTGCGTCATTAATTCAAATAAGGAATCCCATAGTAATTTATGTGTACGTCTAATACGTAAATCAAGTTGTTTTTCATTATCATTCATCTACAATTCTCCTTTTTTGTAGATTAAATATACAGTGGCTGAAAATTGATTCTCCCTTTTTAATCTACATATGTATATTATATTACATGTGTTCAGGTATATTTAAAGTTTTTTAAGTAAGAAACAGGAGGAGAATTTGCAAATGAATATGACAACTAACAGCCCTGCAGGTGGCAAAGTTGATACTTCTAATATGAAACATACCCCCATTTTAATTGCATTACTTTTAGGGGCAATGGTTGCATTATTAAACGAAACATTACTTGGTAATGCATTAACGGTATTAATGAAAGAATTTGACGTAACAGCTTCAACGATTCAATGGCTTTCTACAGCATACATGTTAGTAGTTGGAGTTTTAGTCCCGATTACAGCGTTACTTCAGCAATGGCTCACAACGAGACAAATGTTTTTAATCGCTATGGTAACATTTTTAGTCGGTACATTAATTGCGGGATTCGCACCGACATTTTCCGTTTTATTAGTCGGCCGTATCGTCCAAGCTGTAGCGACGGGGTTAATTTCACCGTTATTAATGAATACGATTTTAATTATTTGTCCGCCTGAAAAACGTGGTGCCACAATGGGATTAATCGCACTTGTGATGATGTCCGCTCCAGCAATTGGTCCTACATTATCTGGAGTAATCGTCGATTCACTCAATTGGCGCTGGTTATTCTATATTGTTATTCCTATCGTAATCATTTCAATTATGATTGGGATGAAGTACATTCAAAATGTTTCAGAGTTAACAAGGCCAAAAGTAGATTATCCATCTATCCTTTTATCGACATTAGGATTTGGCGGGCTTGTGTATAGCTTTAGTGCATCAGGTGACTTAGGATGGTCCGATGCGAAAGTATATGGTGCTTTAATTGTTGGGCTTATCTCATTATGTATTTTTATCGTGCGACAATTGAAAATTGAGAATCCAATTTTAGAATTACGCGCATTTAAAGTTCCGATGTTTACATTATCAGTTGGATTAATTGTCATTGTGATGATGTCGTTATTTTCAACGATGACTTTATTACCGATGTTTCTGCAAACAGTTTTACTCGTTACAGCTTTTAAATCAGGAATTATCATGCTTCCGGGAAGTATTATTAGCGCCATAATGGGACCAATTGCAGGTAAACTATTTGATAAATTTAGTCCGAAAGTTATTATCGTTCCCGGCATTGTGTTAGTAGGGGTTGCAATGTTCTTATTTAAAGGCATTACGCCTGACACATCAATGGTACAAATTATTGTCATGCATAGTGTATTAATGGTTGGACTCATGTTTGTCATGACAGCACAAACATATGGTTTAAATCAATTAACACCAGATTTATATCCGCACGGAACAGCACTATTTAGTACGTTGCAACAAGTAGCTGGCGCCATTGGTACGGCTATCTTTATTTCAAAAATGTCTTCAGGAACAGCTAGCTATATGGAAAGCTCTGCAAATCCAATGGACCCAGTAGAGAAGTTAAACGGTTTAACATCTGGATTCCAAGGTGCATTTACACTTGGATTAGTCTTTATCGTTGTTGCATTTATCGTATCGCTATTCTTAAAAGAAGAGAAAAAGGGAGTAGAAGTCGCGGGGGTTTTACAGAACGAGAATTAAGGTTTATATAAAAAGACATCTTTACGATTAAAGATGTCTTTTTATATTTCTTTCGTAACATCATACCTTAGCAACTCTCCCTGATCATAAAACCTCTCAAAAATAAGCCCCATAATATAGAAGAATACTAGACCAAAACAAATATGAATAATTGTAAAAGTAGCTCCAAATGAAGAAAATTCATACACGAGAATTGGCAATTTCGCAGTTGTCCAAACGCCTAAGAAAAATACGATGTACCGAATGCTTGCACCTTTTTTTAATAGTAGTGCTGCGATTGGAAAGGCGACATAGAGGGGACCAGCTGCAATGCCTCCTAATAATAGAGAAAATAAGATTCCGTATATACCTGATTTTTTGCCCATATATTTCATGAGCGTTTCTTTTTTCACCCACTGATCAAGTAGCCCTACAAATAGTAAGACAGGGGGGAGGAGAAACAGCATATCTAAAATGCTATTTCCTGTTAGTTGTAATGCACTCCATCCTAAAGATTGATTTATAAACGTTAATATGAAGAGCCCGAGTAGTAAGACGAAAAAGAAGCGATATCTTTTTAGTTCTTTCATACCATCACCATCCAAATGATATAGGAGAATAGAAGAGACATGAGCAAAGCAGCTGCATTACGTGCGTAAGCAAAGCTTCGTCCGAATATTTTTTGTTCCATCGGTAAAGTTGTAAGTCCTACTGACATGAGGGTAGACATAAGTGCCGCAACTTGAGGTAGCCCTGCACCGTGTTGAACTAACGTATGACCGAGAGGAAATACAACAAAGCTTGGAATAAGTGCAATGGATCCAAGTATTGCTGAATACATAATACCTAACACTCCGGACTGTTCTCCAATGATAGAAGAGATAAAGGACGGCGTTAATATAGAAAGCGATAAGCCAACGAAAAGCATGATGGAAAGCATCGCAGGGAGAAGGTTGCGAAACATTTTCCACGATTTCATTAGAGCATCTTTCGTTTTCTTGCGGTCCTTCATAAAAGAAATCCCCGTAAGAATAATGGCTAAAGTATAAAGAATTACGCCGTTAATCATGGTCGGATTCCTTTAAGTCTTTATATTTATCTAAGAAAAAGGATAAGTTCTTCATTTTTTCTTCAATATCCATTTGAAAATCTGCCAGTTGTTCCTTTCCAGCAGGCGTAATTTTGTACATCTTTCTCGGTTTGTCTTGATGATCTGTGCTTACATAAGATTCAATTGCACCTTCGTTTTCTAATTTTTTTAGTGTGCGATATAAAATGGCGCTATCGATTGGATTGACGGGAAGTTCTTCCTCGCACTTTTGCAATAATTGTCCGCCATAGTTATCTCCTTCGGCTAGAAATAATAAAAGAAATGCGCCTGTATGTCTTCCTGTATGTTTCATGGGTCTTCCTCCTAGAATGAATTAGGATTTATACTGTTAATGACAGTATACTGTTGTTAACAGTATATGGTGTGTGAAGTGTTATGTCAATTTTAAAAATTGTAATTTTCGAGAGAAAAACTCACAATCACGCTTTTTCAAATATTCGAGTGAAATCCTGTATTTTGGTATATTCAAATAGAACTGCCCTTGGTTCATATTTTATGAAGCCACTGGAAGTAGCTCCGTTGATATCTCTATTAAGCCCAAGATTTCAAAAAGAGTTGTTTTTTTCCATTCTCGCTAACTTTTCTTTCGTTTTTAAATCATCACGCGCTTAATACGGTGATTGCTTCTAAACAAAATTCCATTATTCAATCGTTTGGCATCGCATGATTTTTCCAAAGTTGCTGTAATGTTTATTACAGCACTTTATGTTTGATAAAAAATCACATATCCATAAAAAGGAGAATTATATATGATATTCTTTATGTAAGATATTTGAATGAATATAGGGGGGAAGTGAGTATGGACAAGAAAGAAGCTAACATATTGGCTAGGATCTATCATAGGGATAATAGTACTTGCAGCTGGTATGACTTATGGGATGTTACAATTTGCTGAAGTACCAAGGGGTGGCGAGGAGCATGCTTTTGCAGAGTCTAATAAAGAAGAAACACCATCGAATGAAGCAGAGATTAAAGGTTCAAATGCACAACTCCACATCACTAAAAGTTCTACTGAAGAAGAAGTTATTTCAGCTATGCATAGCATGACTCATCAAAAGGTAAAAGCGAGTGACGGACGGGGCGCAACTCCTATGTCTAAAAAGAATGCAGAGAAAGTAAGAAGCATTTTAAATGAAAATGATTTTAGGAATAAAGAAAAACTATTAGCAATCACTGAAAGATGGGTAAATAGGGATTTTAGTAAAATCGTAGAAGAACATAACTATTTCTGGGAACTTCAAGACGGCAAGATAGGTGAAGCTACAAAAATGGATTCGTTAGACGAGCAAACATTCTCTCTAAATACTTTCGGTGATGAAGTAACAGCCGCATTAATTAAATCCGGAGATCTTCAGCATATTGGAGAATAATAAACGTCTATAGATTATAGTTAGAAGCTTACCTTTTTGTATGCACCTTTTCTAAATTTCTTCAATACATAGATGTGATTCTCAAGTAAGAGGAAGGCACCTTAAGGTGTCTTTTCTTTATGGGGTACTGACGGCAAAACGCAGATTTTATACGCGCAGGATCTCATGCAGACCGCAAGAACGGTTTGAGCTCCCAAATACTGTTGTGACAGGAATGTATGAAATCTTGCATACAAAGAAGGGAACGGAAAGTCAGGAAACTATTGATATGAAGGACTTTCTGAGATTGGGTTACTACTAATAATGATGCGTTATGTTAACTTTATATGTATCAAATATACAGTTATAACTTAAGTCACTACTAGCCTTCTTCCAATGGTATAATAAGGAAAAGCAGACAGGGCGGTGTATCGATTGAGAATATTTCTATTTATAGTAGGACTTCTCTTAATTACATTCGGTTTTTTAACTCTTAGTTCTTTCAGCTTCCAAGGTAATGGTGGATCAGTAGCTGTGGCTGTGATGGCTGACCCTCCTGTATCCTATGGACTTTTGGGAGTTGGGATACTCCTGATAATAGGAGCTGTATTACTGAAGAGAAAGAAGAGACCTCACGTAAAATCATAAGTTACTTCCGACTTCGAGAATTATGTAAAGGAGCTGTCCAAATGGATGGCTTATTTTTTGCTTAGCGTGATTTTTTTCCAAAATGCTGGCGGTACTCCGATCTAGTCGGGGGAAGGCACCTTAGGGTGTCTTTTCTTTATTACCGTTCGGCAAAATATATCGATATGAAAATAAATCATTTGCTACTATGAGATGAGAAACCTTACATTTTAAAAAGAACTAATACAGATTGGAGGGAAAAAAATGAAACAAAAAAAGACACTCTCAAGAGTGCCTCCCCTTAGCAGCCGAATCCGCCGCCCCAACAGCTAGCGCCAACGATGATTAATAAGATAAAGAGTACAACTAGTAAAGCGAATCCGCCGCCGAAACCGCAGCCTCCACCACAACTACCTCCATAGCCCATATTAACTCCTCCTTCCATAAAGACCATTAATTAATGGATTTAATTTACTTTATGTTTTTACGGATAATCTTGAGCAGGTCCTTTTGAAAAATAAAGGTGCTTAGATTTTAAGGGAGTTGACGACCTTATTTTTGTCACCGCTATTCCGTTGATGACATATTCTATTTTATTCTGTGCATTGGGGGAAGGAGGATCTTTATGGCCAATTCTGAAATGATTTTACAATTACTTACCGATTTAAAAATTGAGCAGCAAGCTTTAAAAGAGCAGTTGGGAAAGATACAAACAGCTGTGACTATTCTTGAAGAAAAATCAGCGATTGTGGAAGCAAAACCAAAGACTATTGAAGAAAAACCAGCTGTTGCAAAGCAAAGAGCTCATTCTGGACACCCAACATCTTTTCGTGCTTGGAGAGCATCTGCTCAAAGGAATTCATAAAAATATAAGAAAAGAAGACATCCATTAAGATGTCTTCTTTTGCTTGTACAATCCAAATGCGATAAGAAGGTATATATCCATATTGCTTTAAAACTAAGAAGAAAATAACGATTGTCGACTCCTGTTTTAGTATAGCATGTAATAGTAAAAATTTTTATGTAATATTACATATATATAGATTGTATAATGTTATTCTTGTATATTTTAGCTGTCTGTTATTTGTTTTAATTCATTTACTCTTATTGATGGGGTCTTTTTTATAATTGTGTTAAAACAGAAACCCCTCAAACATAAGGAGGGGCTCCATAAATAGAGAAATGGTTATTAGTGTTTAATAAGGTGAAGCTCAGGATATTGCTTCTGAATTTCTTCTAAATGATTTTCGTTTATCCCTTTTAAAGTTTGATCGAAGAAGCTAGTTACTAGTTTATTAATGAGTGTATAATTTGCGGATACATCTTCACCGGGTTCGTTAATAATAGGTGAAAATGCTGCTAAATCTGTAAAACTATTATGATTTGTTTTTGGAAGTACAACTGTGTACGCGCCAGGTTTTTCAATGGTTTTATTTCTTAAATAGGATATTTCAAACAATTCATCTTGGATTCCGTCTGTCTTTTGATTCTCCGCTTCTTTCATATACTGAATGGTAGCTTCAGCATTCATCAACATGAATGGTTTTTGAGGGCCGTCTTTAGGCATTGGATCGCCATACAATCCACCATCCATATCAATCGCAGCTTTAATACGGTTATCCTTTACTAACATTTGCGCGGCAGTTGCTCCTCCATAAGAGTGACCAAACATGCCAATTTTGTCATCGTCAATTAAATTTGCAATGGCTGTAAAGTTTTTATCAAAATTGCCTTTTATTACTTCATTTAAAATAAAAGTAGTATCTTGTTCCCAATTTCGAACCATGTTATTTAAAGCGTTAGGTGTAAATTCAATTGGTACGGAATCTATACGTTTTCCGTTAGGGAAAATTGTTGTTGCTGCGTATCCTGTGAAATTAAGGGCGATTACTACATAACCTTGACTAGCTAATTCTTCTAACTGGAATGTATTTTGTTGTCCGTATAATTCCATTCCATGGCCGAATAAAAGGAGTGGGAATTTTTCTTTAACTTGAAGTGGCTTAGCATCTTGGTAAGAATGTGTTTTTGTCAGCCCTAAATGTGTCATTACGATATACGGAGCACCTTTTGTTACAGCCAATTGTTCAGCGAGGGCGTCTATATTCTCAAAGTAGGCAGAAGGTTTCCCAGCTCCTTTTTCGGCAGGATAGTACACTTGTATCATTAACTCGCGATTTCCATGATTATTCGGTACAGTGGTTTCTTTTCGATTTGTATCAATTAAATGAAAAGCTTTCGTTCCTACTGTATATTTTCCAGTAGGCTCTGGGAGTGTTATGATCGGGAAAAGTAAAGGTAACGTGAACATTGCGATAGCAGTTACGATAATTCCTACCCCTTTTAAAATTTTCATCACTAACTTTTTAGAAACAGCTGTAGTTTTTGGTTTCAAAAAAACTTGTAATGTTAAAACGAACAATAAGAAATAAGCAGGTATCATACGCCAGTTTGCGCCAATTAATACGATGGTGGCTAATAAGAATATGTAATTTATTATTAAGATGAATACATTCTTTTTCGTCAACCCACGCTTGATAAAGATAAGTTGGATGCTAGACAAAAGTAATACAGCAACAAAAATGATTTCTAACATTTTCAGTTGTTAGCTCCTTTCCTAATCATATAAATGTAGATTGCTAAATTGATAATCTATAATCTTATCGGTTATATAACCGTCATTGATAATTGTATGCATGTAAGTAAGTTTAGAATGGTTTTACATGAAATCTTAAGAAAAAAGTACTCATATGAGTACTTTTTTTCTTAAACCGTGCCCCATAAATGATAAACCATACCGATAACAAAAAATGCTAGTCCTACAAATAAAACGATTAAAGCAAGGATTCCATTTTTATTATGTTCCATACAGTCAGCTCCTTTTTAGTTATATACAAAAAAGCCTTTAGTCGTAATTATGGCTAAAGGATCGGATTCTCATACTTTTTTAGTTTATAAAGAAAAGACACCCATATAAGAGCGTCTTTTCCAATAGTTTGTTTAGCAGAAGCAAGCAGCGCCAACGATGATTAATAAAATAAACAATACAACTAATAAAGCAAAGCCTCCAGCGAAGCCACAGCCTCCACAACTACCACCAAAGCCCATAATAGTTCCTCCTTTAAATAAGAGGGAGAAAACAAAGGATCACTCATGCGTTTTAACGGATTCTATATACTTTATGTTTGACGCCTGAATGTGAGCAGGTCCTTTTGAAAATAAAAAAAAGACACCTTGAGGTGCCTTCTGTCCCATTTATTTCATTAATATTCGTTAGCGTAAAATTCTTTTATTAGCTTTATTTCATTTGTATCTGGGTTAAAGTTAAATATTTTAATTTGATCAGATTCATCTTTATAGGCAAATGTATTATCGCCAATTTGGGTCATATTGCTAGTGTTTAAGATAGGGTCACTATCATGATCAGTGATTTCCACAGGTTTGTCACGATCCCAAAATGCAATGACAATGATCAAGATGATAAGGCATATACGTATGTTACGTAGTTCTCTTGCTAGAGGATGCTCCATATGATATTCTCCTTTTTCATTTGCTAGATTTTGTGTATAAAAGAGATATTTTCTATGAGAATATAAATAAAAAAGACACTGTAAAAAGTGTCTTTTTTATTTGATTTATGCGCATTGCTTAATAAGACGCTAGTTCCTCAAGTTAAATATGAGTAACTATGTAGGGTGATTTCATTATAACATTTTAACCAGTAATGGGTCTATATGGAATTTTTGTGATGATTATGTTTATTTATTCAGAATGATAGATGTAGTGAAAGATAAATACTACCTGCAGCAATTGTAAAATATAATGATGTTTGCTTTGTAAAAAAATATTCAATAATTCACCATTGCAACCGCTTACTTTTTGTGTATAATGAAGGTAAGTTAATAAGTAAAAGGATTGTTACTGTTCGGCAGGCAAAACCTAAATTGATCTAGAGGCTACGGGTGTAGTGTGGCTTTTGGAATCAGTTTAGGTTTTTTTATTACCTTTTGTGAATTTAAGAAGAAGAAGGCGGAACACTATGAGAATCCATAAAATCTTAAATAACAATGTTGTTTGTACGATGAAGGATAATGAGACAGAAGTTGTACTTATGGGCAGAGGTTTGGGATTTCAGAAAAAAGTAGGCGATACGATTGATGAATCTAAGATAGAAAAGACCTTTGTGCTAGAAACAAGAGAATTATCAGAGAAACTTGCTAGGTTGCTAACTGAAATTCCTGTAGAAAATTTAGAGATTACCGAGAGAATTATTCAGTTTGCTAAGACAGTTTTGCCGGGGACTTTAAGTGATTATATTTATCTTACATTAACGGATCACTTAAGTTTCGCCTTAACTCGGCATAAAGAAGGAATGGATCTGAAAAATACTTTGCTTTGGGAGATTAAGAGATTCTATCAGAAAGAGTTTGAAATTGGTCTACAAGCTTTGAACATTATTGAAGAAGAGACTGGCTTTAGACTTTCTGAAGATGAAGCAGGGTCAATTGCCTTGCATTTCGTGAATGCGCAGCAAGGAGAGCCGGCAATGGAGCAAACGGTGGCGATGACGAAAATCGTCCAAGATATTTTAAATGTCGTAAAGTACCACTATAAGATGAACTTAGATGAAAATTCATTTAATTATAGTCGGTTCGTAACGCATTTACGATACTTTGCCCAGCGTTTAATGCAGAAGGAATTGCATTCGGCAGAGGATGATTTTTTATACGAGCAAGTGAAAACTAAGTATGAAGAGGCATATTGTTGTACAGAAAAAATTGAAGCATACTTACAAAAAGCACATAATAGTCATCTTTCAAAAGATGAAAAAGTGTACTTAACGTTGCACATTCATCGTGTAACGAAACGCAATGCATTATGTAATTGAATAAACGGGATTGTTACTGTTTGGCAGGCAAAACCTAAATTGACTTGTAATGGAGTGATTCGTATGTATCACGTCGTTACGGTTAGTTTAGGTTTTTTCTTTTATAAAAATGATAAAAGGCATGATTGTAGGGAGGGAAAGTTACTATGAAGTATGAAAAATTAGCAAAAGACATACTGAAGAATGTTGGCGGGAGAGAAAATATAAGTAGCGTTGTACATTGTGTCACTCGTTTACGATTTCAGTTGAAAGATGAGGGGAAAGCAAATACAGAAGTACTGAAAAGTATGGAAGACATTGTGACTGTTATGAAAAGTGGCGGACAATATCAAGTTGTAATTGGTAACCATGTATCCGACGTATATAAAGCAGTTATTGCTGTTGGAGGGTTTCAAGAAACAGAGGAAGAAAGTGCGAGTGAGAAGAAAAAGAGTAGTCTTATAGATATTCTTTCTAGCATTTTCACTCCTATTTTAGGAGTGTTAGCTGCAACTGGGATGATTAAAGGATTGAATGCACTATTTGTAGCGTTAGGCTGGTTAAGTATGCAGTCAGGAACGTATCAAATATTAAATGCAGTTGGCGATTCGTTATTTTATTTCTTCCCAATCTTCTTAGGATATACAGCAAGTAAGAAATTTGGAGGATCACCATTCATCGGTATGGCAATAGGGGGAGCGTTAGTGTATCCGGCTTTATCTGGTTTAAAAGCAAGTGAGCCATTATATACGCTATTTGCGGGGACGATGTTTGAATCACCAATTCATATTACGTTTTTAGGAATACCAGTTATTTTAATGAACTACGCATCATCTGTTATTCCAATTATTCTTGCTGCTTATTTTGGAGCGAGAGTTGAACAGTCTTTAAAGAAAGTGATTCCGGATGTTGTGAAAACATTTGTACTACCATTCTTAACGTTACTAATCGTTGTACCAGTTACATTTCTCGTTATTGGCCCAATTGCGACGTGGGCAGGACAGTTTTTAGGACAGGCGACGCTTTGGGTTTATAATGCAAGCCCATTAGTAGCGGGTGCTTTACTAGGTGCTTTCTGGCAAGTACTTGTTATATTTGGCCTCCATTGGGGCGTCGTTCCGATTGGCTATAACAATTTAGCAGTACACGGCATCGATCCGATACTAGCACTTATATTTGCTGCTTCATTTGCCCAAATAGGTGCTGTACTTGGCGTTTGGGTGAAAACGAAAGATCAGAAATTAAAAACACTTAGTATTCCAGCTTTTATTTCAGGTATTTTCGGTGTTACAGAGCCAGCGATTTATGGTATTACACTTCCCCTTAAAAAGCCGTTTATTATGAGCTGTATTGCTGGGGGAGTTGGCGGCGCAATACTTGGCGTATTTGGTACACAAGCTTATATGACAGGTGGACTTGGCATATTTACGCTTCCGACATTTATTAGTCCGAAAGATGGGATTACAGCTGGATTTTGGGGCGCAATTGTTTCGATGGTTGTTTCTTTACTAGTCGGTTTTATTCTGACTTACTTATTCGGCTTTACGAAAAAACAAACATCTACAGAGGAAACAAGTAATAAAATTGCCGCATCAAGCGATGATGAAGTAATATTTAGTCCTTTCCATGGCGCCGTTATGCCACTTCAAAATATTGACGATGCTGCATTTGCATCGGGTGCGTTAGGGGAAGGAGTTGCGATTGAGCCTTCAGAAGGAAAGTTGTTTTCACCCGTTTCAGGTACGATTTCTGCGCTGTTCCCGACAAATCATGCAGTAGGAATTACGGCAGATTCAGGTGCTGAAATTTTAATCCATATTGGGATGGATACTGTGAAATTAAATGGAGAATTTTTCTACTCTCATATTGAACAAGGAATGAGAGTAGAAAAAGGGGAGTTACTTATTGAGTTTCATATATCTGAAATTCAAAAGGCGGGTTATATTGTGACAACACCAGTTGTTGTTACAAATTATGATAAATATAGCATCAAAAAAACGGAAATAGAAAAGATTCAAGCAGGAGATTCCTTACTAAAGTTAGGAGTTAAATAGTAGTACATTTCATACAGGTTCAAACGAAGAAAGGTATTCTTTGAGAATCGTAATACCTTTCCTCGTTCATTCTTATATAAAGGAGTTTTTCTATATGTCTAAAGTTAATTTTCCAAAAGGATTTTTATGGGGTGGAGCAACTGCAGCCAATCAAGTTGAAGGCGCATATGTAGAAGACGGAAAAGGATTAACGACGGTTGATCTATTACCAACTGGTGAGAAACGTTGGGATATTATGAAAGGAAATATTCATTCCTTTACACCGGTAGAAGGAGAGTTTTACCCGTCACATGAAGCGATTGATTTTTACCATCGTTATAAAGAAGATATTGCGTTGTTTGCAGAGATGGGATTTAAAGCGTTACGCGTATCGATTGCTTGGACACGTATTTTCCCAAATGGTGATGATGAAAAGCCAAATGAGGCAGGGTTACAGTTTTATGATAATTTGTTTGATGAACTGTTAAAGCATGACATTGAACCAGTCGTTACGATGGCTCACTTTGATGTACCTGTTCATTTAGTAGAAAAGTATGGAAGCTGGAGAAGTAGAGAGCTTGTCACTTTCTTTGAGACGTACGCAAAAACGATTTTTAATAGATATAAAGATAAAGTGAAATATTGGATGACGTTTAATGAAATTAATATGCTTTTACATTTACCTTTCATGGGAGCAGGATTAGCGTTTAAAGAAGGGGATAATAAAAAACAAATTCAATATCAAGCAGCGCATCACCAACTTGTCGCAAGTGCGTTAGCTGTAAAAGCGTGTCATGAAATTATTCCAGATGCAAAAATCGGTTGTATGCTTGCTGCTGGTGCAACGTATCCGTACACATGTAATCCAGATGACGTTCAACGCGCGATGGAACAAGACCGTGAATCATTCTTCTTCATTGATGTACAAGCAAGAGGAGCATATCCTGGATACGCAAAACGCTTCTTTAGAGATAATAATGTAACAATTGAAATGGAAAAAGAAGACGAGGAAATTTTAAAAGAGCATACGGTTGATTATATTGGCTTTAGCTACTATTCAAGCCGAGCAACAAGTACAGATCCAGAAGTGTTAAAAAGCATAACGAGCGGAAATGTATTCGGTTCTGTTGAAAATCCATATCTTGAAAAATCAGAGTGGGGATGGACGATTGATCCGAAAGGCTTCCGTATTACAGCGAACCAACTGTACGATCGCTATCAAAAACCTTTATTTGTTGTTGAAAATGGTCTCGGTGCAATCGATCAATTAAATGGTGAAGATGAAGTGAATGATGAATACCGTATTGATTATCTAGAGAAGCATATGATTGAAATGTCCGAAGCCATCCAAGATGGAGTAGATATTATCGGATACACAAGTTGGGGCCCGATTGACCTTGTAAGTGCTTCTACTGGAGAAATGAAAAAACGTTACGGATATATATATGTTGATAAAGATAATGAAGGAAAAGGTTCATTAAAAAGATCGAAGAAGAAAAGCTTCGATTGGTATAAGGAAGTAATTGCGACGAATGGTAAGAGTTTGGAGTCTTAAGTAGGAGAAGGAGACATCTTAATGGGTGTCTTCTTTTTTCATTGTGAATAAAGTACGGAGCTATATTTCCCTTTACACGAACATAAAGGTATAATATAGTTTAGTTAACTAAACTAAACTATATAAAATCGTGACTGGAGGAAGAACGCTATGACGAGATCATATAAAGAAGTAATTAATGAAATGAACCGAGCCTACACTGAATTTTACATTTTACTATTTCAAGATTTAAAGGACGAGTATGGTCTTACTGGACAGCAAGAGAGTATGCTATTTCATATCAATTTAAATGAAAACACGACAGCCAATAACATTGCGAGTACGTTTAATATAACGAAAAGTGCTGTGAGCCAAGTTTTATCGAAATTGGAAAAGCAGAAGATGATTTCAAAACAAGTGAATCCGAACAATAAAAGGGAGTATTTCCTTACACTTGGTCCGAACGGTAGTAAGTATATGGAGCAGTTGTCTAAGTTAGATGATGTATTAATTGAGAAGTATTTTTCTAAAATCGATATAAATGCTTTAGAACAAATGACGGATACGTTAAAGAAAATAAATAAGGTGATATTGGAAGAAAAACAGAAGGATCTTGATTGTAATGAGTAAGAACTTGAATGAGGTAATGAGTAGAAAGGAGGAGAAGCGTGTGATGAGTTACATACCAAATATGATGACGATAGCGAATTTTATTTGTGGGATATTGGCCATCTATTCTGTTTTCTTTCAAGATATATATGGTGCAGTCATGTTCATTATTACAGGCATGGTATTTGATTTATTTGATGGTATGGTGGCTCGGAAACTGGATGCTGTTTCGGAAATTGGCGGAGAGTTAGACTCATTTGCGGATTTAGTTACCTTTGGCGTGGCACCGTCTATTCTCGCTTATAGTGTCGCGTTAAAAGATTTGCAGTCTATTGGGATGATATGTGCGCTTGCTTATAGTATTTGCGGAATGCTTCGGCTTGCGAGATTTAATACACAACAAAGCAAACTCCCGACATTTATCGGAATGCCCATTCCATTTGCGGCAATGTGTCTCCTCATTTTATGCCTCTTAAATAAACCAGTTTCCGTGGCATTTGGCACATGCGTACTTGCTTATTTAATGGTGAGCAAAATCAAATTCCCTCATTTTAAAAAAGATATATCGGAAAGCTTGAAGTCCGAAAGATGGGAGTAATAGGAAAGGTAAGGAGCATAACATGATTCGTATGGCATTAAGATCATTCAACATACAAATATATTGTTTGCTAGGCTTAATGTTACTAGGATGGCTTGTGACACCTTTTCGAGCCCAGTTTGTAGGGATAAGCATTGGCCTTTTAGTTAGTATGTACTGCGCCTGGATTTTAGGAAGGCGTATCGAAAAGTTTGGAAATAGCATCGTAAAAAAAGAAAAAGCACCGATGCTTGGCATGATGAATCGATTTGCAGCCGCCATACTCGGTGCGATTATTATGTATGAAATTGAACACCGTGAGTACATGTGGACATTTGCAGCTGGAATTATGGGTGGGTATTTCTTGGTTATTGTTAATTTGGGGTATTATAGTATGAGGGATGAGAAGGAAGAAATATGAATTAGTTAAGGGATTGCTATATGGCAATCCCTTAACTAATTTAGTTCCTTAATAGTTTCCCTAGCAATTTCATTAGAAGCATCCAACTCTAAAATTTTATTACAAATTGCAAGTACCTTTTCATTCACGCTAACTGTTTTCTCTTGTCAGACTTCCATACTGTATTGATGAAAATACTACAAGGGTTGCATGTGAAGATTTAAGAAAAATTTTATATTTACCCCACTCTTTATTTTAAAAGTTTCTCCTATCCTATAAACAAGTTACATCAAGGAGGAGACTGAAAATGAAGAAGTGGGGATTGTTTATTTTTAATATATTCCCGATATTCGAAGACAAAGTAGAAGATTAAATATATGAACAAAGTACCGATTCTTAAACTATGTTCTAAATAATAGATGAAAATGTAAAGTTAGGGGATTCCACATGCACACAGAAGTCTTGATGAGTTATTTGTATACGTATTTTTTTACAATTATGTTTTGTATTGTATTTCAAATTGGATGTTATTTTAAAGCGAAAAACAATATATCTATTCGGCATTTTTTATGGGTATATGTTTTTCTATTCTACCTTTCGCTAGTGTATAAAGTGACGCAAATCGCGACTGTATGGGATATAAGTAGATATGAAACGTGGATTCGTGTAAATCAAATTAATTTGACTCTATTTGATACGGTAGGTAGTACGACGTATCTTTTGAATATTTTACTGTTTATGCCTTTAGGTTTTTTATTACCGACCATTTGGCCGCAATTTAGAAAAATGAAAAACACCGTATGCGCGGGATTCTTTTTTTCATTGGCAATTGAGTTAAATCAATTACTAAATAATAGAATTACAGATATTGATGATTTATTTACGAATACTCTCGGGACGATTGTTGGGTATGTATTATATAAAGTATTATATACAGCATTATTTAAAATGATATTGAAAAGAGAGGAAAAAAAGATTGATATGAACTCTTCGCTAGTCATAAAATACGAGGCTATTTTTTGTTTAGTGTGTTCATTTGTAGGAGCGATGTTAATTTATTATCCAGCTTTGTTTGGAAGACCTGTAATTCTCCAATGAGATGTGTCATCTCGTTTATAAAATGATTCTCGTTCTCCACACCCAAACACAGTAAAATGTGAATGATGCATTCTCTTTTTCTAACTTAATAGATATAGTTTATGTATTACATGATAGGTAGGTGTAAAGGTGTTACATGTTCAATTATCTCAATGCTTACTAAAAGAATCAAAACCAGCTCTTCATACAGATGAAAAACGAGTATATATGTTAAAAGATGAAGGGTTATCACTGTATCCTATTTATTTAAATCACCCTATTATGATAGGAGTGGGAACGAATTGGAATCAGCATACAGGATTCGAAGAAATCATTAAAGGATTTATGGGTACACATAACAAATTTCCTATGTATATGTTATTTGAAACTTATTTATGTAGAGACTTTATTGAAGGATTTTTAGAAGAGAATAAACTTCAATTTGAGCTAGTTTTTACTAATAAGAAAAGGGATACGAGCTTTTTTAAAGTGTGCATTACCAATGGTGATGATATAACTACACTTATGAAGTATTTCTTTCAATCAGCACAAGATTCTCTCTATACGTTAGTAAGCTATTCGGCAGACTGTAAGATTATCAGTAATCGTACTGGTGGGATTGAAATAAAAGCGGACAGTTTCTATCCAAGCTTTTCATTTATGTATGATGCGCAAGAATTATTTATTATTGGTGGAGAAGAAAAGTGGTCTGATATCCATTATATAAAAAGATTTTTCCATCTTGAGCAGATTACAGATGAGCTAATTATTGATTTAAGAAAATGAGAGACGAGTAAACCCTCAAGTATAAAACGATATACTTGAGGGTTTTTTATGTATGAAGAAGGAACTTATATCATATATTTTATTCGTCGTTCCATGTAAGTCATTGGGTTTATAAAAACAATGTGTTGAATAGATCAGTAAAGAAGGCTTTTCTATTTTTCCCGAGAATGAACAGTAATGTATAATCTAATTCCTTCATGTAATAAGGAGGCAGTAAATTTTGAACAGGAAAATCTGGTATGTATTTACTTGTTTTGCTCTTTTAGTATCTAGTTATATTGTTGTCCAATATTTTATTATGGATGGATTTCAAACAGGGCTTGTAAAAGCGAAGCTTATGTTTGGATCTAAATTAAGTGAGTTTTGGTATATGATGTTATTTATACATATTATAACTAGTATAGTAGCATTAGTAATTGGCCCTTTTACATTATCTACTCAATTTAGAGAAAAGAATATGAACCGTCATCGAATAGCTGGGAGAATTTATATGGTTGGTATATTATTAGGCGGCGTTTCTGGACTATACCTATCCTTTTATGCTACGGGAGGATTGGTAGCGAAGCTAGGTTTCGGTTTGTTATCCGTACTTTGGCTAACATCAGCATATCAAGCATTACATAGAGTTAAGAATAAAAAAATTAAAGAGCATCGGAATTGGATGATTAGAAATTATGCTTTAACCTTTGCGGCAGTTACATTAAGAATTTGGCTACCTTTGTTTATCGTTCTATTTGGGATAGAACATTTTGAACTTAGTTACGCTATTATTGCTTGGTTAGCATGGGTACCCAATTTAATTGTCGCAGAATTATTCATAAGAAAAAGGCTTAATAAAGGAAAATACGAAGGAAATGAGGATTTACATTTTTGATGTGAATGTGCTGTAATATTGAGGACGAAAATTTTTAAATAGCTGAATTACGTACAAAAATAGGCTGGCCAATTGAAGCCATCCTATTTTTATTTATATTACCAATTAGCAGTTTCCGTATTTTCTTTCAACCACTTCACCCAGTTCAAGTCCTCTACCTTAAGTAAACTTAAAGAAACACCCTTCATATCTAAAGAAGTTAGTAGCGTACCAACTTTTACGAATGTAATCTGTAATCCTTCCAGCTCACATAAACGGCGAATGTCATTTGCAAAAATGTATTGTTCCATTAGCGGAGTTGCGCCTAGTCCGTTAATGAGGATGGCGAAGTTGTCGCCTTTTCTCCAGCGGTAAATGCTTTTTAGTTTGTTCATTAGTTCGATCGCTAATATTTCAGAAGAGGATAGCGCTTCTTTACGGTAACCTTTTTCGCCGTGGATACCGACGCCATAAAAGACTTCATCGTCGTTTAACGTGAAAGAAGCTTTTCCTTTCACTGGATCATTGGCAGGTGAAAGAGCGACTCCTAATGTGTGTAAGTTTTCAGTGATAGAACGGCCGAGTGCAGTCAGTTCTTCTAAAGAGTGACCTTCAAGAGCGGCCGCACCAAGTATTTTTTGAACGAAAACAGTGCCAGCGACGCCGCGTCTTCTTTTATTAAAAGAAGCATCATCTTCAATTGAAACGTCGTCATTTACGATGATATGGTCAATTTTTCTTCCTTCTTCTTTGGCAATTTTTTCAGCCGCTAGAAAGTTCTCAACGTCATCTTTAAAGTTTTTGATGATGAATAGTATACTTTTATCTTTTGGCACGAGGCGAGTTGCCGTCACAATTTGTTCCACTGTAGGCGGAGTGAAAATACTGCCGTTTACTGCCGCTGTAAGCATACCTTTCCCTACATAACCAATATCAGCAGGTTCATGTCCGCTACCACCGCCGCTTATAATAGCGACGCTTTGCTTCAGTTTTTCAATATTTTTCACATAAATGATGTTATTTGTTTCGTCATAATTTACTTTGTCGTTATGTTCAAAATAAAAGCCATGCAGCATATCTTGAACGATATGTTGTACATCATTCATAATCTTTTTCATTGCTTTTGCCACCCTTTAATTACTTTGCTGATTGCTCCAGTAATAGTAGTAATTGATTGTTTATCATATTTTTCATGAGAGAAGACATAATGGAAGGATCTACTTCGCACTTGCTTTCAATCCAATCTTTTATCGTTCCAACGAAGCCGTGACTATAAAAGGAGGCAATCGTATTTTTTGTCTCATCAGAAAGGCTGAATCCACAGCTCACAGATAATTCATCAATAATCTTCATATATAAGTTTTTCGTATGCTCAAATAAATAGTGATTAAACGAGTTTTGTTCAATGACTTTAAAAGCATTTCGGTAAAATTTTTGATTTTCATAAAAGTAATCAAATAATAAATCAAAAATATTTTCCCACGTTTCATAGTCGAGAAAGTCAATAATGTTTTCTTTCGTTTCTTCTCTATAAATCCAGCTTAATAGTTCAAATTTATCTTTAAAATGATAATAAAAAGTTTGCCTACGCATTTGACAGTGTAACATAATATCGCTCACTGATATTTTATGAAAAGACTCTGTTTCCATTAAATGTTTCAATGAGTTCGCGATTATCTTTTTAGAAATTATAGAAGAGGTCATCTGAATCATCCCTAGAATGTTAGTAATATGAAAATCCTACCCATAAATGAGAGCGGTGTCTTTAGACAGATTGTCCATTTTGTCCGTTTACTATAAAACGCTTTCATTTTAACATGAGTAGTAAGAAGAAGATTTCAAATATATCACAATATATTAAAGGAATTGAGGGAGAACTACAATGAAAAAGATTATAAATAAACCAGAAACATTAGTAATGGAAATGTGTAACGGAATGGTTATGGCTCATCCAGAGCTTGAGCTTTTGAAAAAATATAAAGTGATTAAGAAGAAAGAAATGAACGAAAATAAAGTAACGTTAATTAGTGGCGGCGGTAGTGGTCATGAGCCGGCACATGCAGGGTTAGTCGGAAAAGGAATGTTAGATGCGGCAGTATGCGGAGATGTGTTTGCTTCGCCTTCACAAATTCAGGTATACCAAGCAATTAAAGAGACAGCTAGTAAAAAAGGTACGTTATTAATTATTAAAAATTACAGCGGCGATATTATGAATTTCAAAAATGGTGCGCATTTAGCGACGGAAGATGGAATTGAAGTAGATTACGTAAAAGTGGACGATGATATTGCGGTAGAAGATAGCCTGTACACAGTAGGGCGCCGCGGCGTTGCGGGCGTTATTTTAGTTCATAAAATTGCTGGTGCAGCAGCGGAAGCAGGTATGGATTTAGGAGCGGTGAAAGCTGTCGCAGAAAAAGCAGCTGCTAACGTGCGCACAATCGGTTTAGCGTTAACGTCTTGTACAGTTCCAGCGAGTGGATCACCTACTTTCACACTTGCGGAAGATGAAATGGAATACGGCGTAGGTATTCACGGCGAACCAGGAATTAAACGTGAAAAAATGTTGTCAGCTGATGAATTAGCGAACCGTATGACAAATGATTTAATGAAAGATTTAGGAGTAAAAGATGGCGAAGAAATTGCACTTTTAGTTAACGGTTTTGGCGGAACACCACTGCAAGAACTTTACTTATTTAACAACGCAGTTACACGAGAATTAGCTGCTAGAAACATTAAAATTAATAGAGTATTCGTTGGTAACTATATGACGAGTATTGATATGGCTGGTATGTCTTTAACGGTGATGAAATTAGATGATGAGCTAAAAATATTACTATCAAAAGAGTGTAATACACCAGCGTTTAAAGTAGATGGGCCAGTTGAAAGTGTAGAGTACGTAAATGTACTTGAAGAAACAGAAGAGAAAGAAGTTTCCTTTGAAATAGAAACAGCAGAAGAGCACGCTGTGATTAAAGATAATGTTATTACATTAAACAACATGATTTATCTCGTTGATAAAATGAGTGATATTATTATTAAAAATGAAGTACCGTTCTGTGAGCTAGACACGCATGCTGGTGACGGAGACTTCGGAATGAGTGTAGCAAAAGGATTTAAGCAATTAAAACGTGAGTGGCATTCGATTGTAGAACAAGAAAATGTAACGATCGGATCATTCCTTGATGGTTGTTCCATGATTATTATGGAACATTGCGGCGGAGCTTCAGGTCCAATTTGGGGCGGAGCATTCCGTGCAGCTAGTAAAGCAGCAGGCGAGAAGCGTGAGTTAACAGTGAAAGAATTCGCTGAAATGTTACAAGCGGCACTGCAAGGTATACAATCTATCGGTGAAAGATCATTCGGCAGAGGAGCGGTAGTTGGTGATAAAACACTTGTTGATGCACTTGCTCCATGTGTAGATTCTTGGTTAGCTAGCACTTTAAACGAAGAAAACATGAAAACTGCCTTTGAAAAAGGAGCAGAAGCAGCAGTTAAAGGCGCAGAGTATACGAAAGAAATCGTAGCTCGCATGGGCCGTGCCGGCACAGTTGGTGAAAGAAGTTTAGGATATCCTGATGCAGGTGCACATGCGCTTGGAGTTATCTTTACGGAGATTGCGGGTAGTTTGAAATAGGAATGAGAAAGTCCCTTTGCCTTAAGGCGGAGGGACTTTTATATAGTTGATATGTAGAAGACTTCTTCGACGCTCTCTCTGTAAAGATATGAGTTTGTTAATATTTTTGATAAAATCTTATTTCAAAAATACAACTAATATTTCTCAACATTAATATATTGAAAATAGTTAGAATATTTAGGATGATCGTTTGTGAAGAAATAAATTATAAAAAGGGGGAATTTATTTTGTTACGTCGCTTATCTATTGGTACTTTATTAACAGCTTTTATCTTTACTTTGTTTACATTTAACGGCTCTGCTTTCGCGGCTACGAATACTACTGAAAATGAAACAGTAGTAGCAGCTTGTGCAAAGGGAGGTACGGTAGGTACATATGGTGCAAAGATGCGCAGTGGTTACACTGTTGGATCACCTGTGTTACATACATTTAATAGTGGTGAGAAAATTACTGGCACATGGGTAACAGGTGAGTATGTTCAAGGGCATTATAGTAATTCTAAACAGTGGTTAAAAGTTACTTATAAAGGGATGACAGGTTATGTATCCCACACAACATTATATAACGTTTGCTCATAAAACTATGTAATATAATAGCTTTTGAGATATTGAACTAATCCCTTCTAGGGATTAGTTCTTTTTTATTTCCTAGTTTTTAATGGAGCATTTTTTTTGGGAAAACCAACGATTCATTAAATCAATAGCTTTATGTTTATATATGATTCATTTGTACCTATATCAAATCTTTCAATGTTTTTGCTTATTTGAGAGATTTCTTCAATCAAATAGATATATTAATCATATAATTTGTTCCTATCAAAATGAACGTTTCTTGCATCTAATATATTGTAACTATATTTTATCCCGCATTAACGGGCAGTAAGACCCCCACCGAAAAATTCAGCGGAAGCAAAGAAGTTAGGTGAGGGATCAACTGCCCGTAAAAGCCCGATTGGCGAGGGCTGATTAAAGTTTCACTTTATTTTGAAAGGATGTGATTATATGGCTCATAAATCTACTGGAGTGTTTCGAGTTCCAGTTTCTGAGAATGGAATTATTCCAACTGCTCTCAACATTATGTTAAACAATGATTCACGTCACCATACTAGTAAGGTAACGGTAAGTGTTAAGAGAAGTCGAAATATTTCTTTCCCAACTCAAACTGAATTAGTTGAAATCTCTCGTACGTTTGTTTCTTTAGAACCAAACAGTACAACTAAGATTGTGTTGTTTACTCCAGAATTCCAAATAGAAGATTTTCTTGATGTCATCATTAGTGGAAATAAATATGATGTTAAGGATGTTCTTGTATACTCTTTCTTAGCAGATTCAGCAGGTCACAATCTGCCATCTACTGTTTTCAGAAATGCAGAATATACTTTTACTCTTGCCTGCTGACATCGTGATGATGTATTCTTTACTGTCATATCAGGGTAGCATCCTGCAGCTTGAATCAACTTAATTTTATTGTGTTGTTATTATATAAGAAAAGAAGACATCGATTAAGATGTCTTCTCTTATTTGTACTTGATAGTAAGAAGGTATTATATTGCTTAAAAACTATAAAAAATTGTAGAAACTATTACTAAATCAAATCATGTTCTTTATTAACAAATTTTTTAATTTTATTCCCATATAAAACTTTCTTTGGATTTATAATTATAAGTAAAATCGCAACTATGGAATAAAAAATTGCAGTATACATAATTAATTCAATTAATTGTCCATTGATTATGCCAATAAATAAGTTAAAGAAAAAGTGGATGATTATTGGAACAATTAAATTTTGATTTAAATTATAAAATGTTGTCATGATAATTGTAGTAGATATAATTGCAATCATAAAAAACAAAATATATTTGATTAAATTACTGCCTGTAAAACCTGTAGTAAACCATATAGGTAGATGCCACATTCCCCACCAAAAACCAATAATGATTGAAGATTTTAATGGTGAGTATTTTTTCTGAAGCTCCATTAATGCAAAACCCCTCCACCCTAATTCTTCTCCTAGTGGTCCGGATACAATAGTTTTAACAACATAATAAAGTAATACGCCCCATGTAGTTCTATTAAAAATAGAGTTTGCTTCACTGTTAGTTGAAATGAGAAACAACATCGTCAAAAATATAATTATTTGAATGATACTTACAGTAAGAACGATAGAGTAATTAAGTTTATTTTTAAATCTATCTTTTACGAATTGAATAAAACTCTGTCCAGGATAAATTCTTTTAAATAGAAATATAAAAGCAAAAGTGGAAGACCAAGCTGATATGCAGAGCATTACATCAAAAATCCAAGTTGGAACATGTAATAACTTTGTAATTCCTACAAGCAGAAAAAGTGGCCAAAAAATAATGTTGGTTAGTAATATAAAACTTACTACGGGCTTTTTCAGTCTTTTATCTTCAGTCATATACAATCCCACCTTAAGCTAAATTTTTAACATACAATAATGTACTTATTCAGCGCGTTGAGATAATAAACAGAATATTCTTTCTATTATATTTGACATATGTAAATTCCTACAGAGATTTTTCATTGTATATTTTGGAGTTACTTGCCGTTTACGTTATAAGAGATATATACATCTTGGTTAATTTTTAGATGCAATGGGTGTTTCAAGATTTTTTTTGCTTCATATGTTAAAGAATATGGGGAAAAAATCAGAAAATGAAATGATTCGTACAGAACTATAGGTATATATAATTTTATACATTTACATAGTTTTTTAATTTTAAACAGTAAACTAATTCTGGATGGTGTCCTTCTTCAATCGCTCCTGTTGGCCTAAAACCCACTTTTTCATAAATCCGCTTTGCGCGTTCATTATCGTAAATAACCGATAAGAATATTTCTTCACATTTGTACGTCTGAACCATACTATCTATTACTGCTTTTAAAACAGGAACTCCATACCCTATCCCTTGATATTGATGGCCAAGCATCATGCTAATTAACTCATATTGCTTCGTTTCATTTCTAAACCCATACGAAGCAAAACCTATTAAAACATCATTATCATATATAGCTTTCGGAGTAAACCCAAACGTTTGGCAAGCTGCAAGAAAGAAAGCGTTTGAACCAACCCATCTTTCATATATTTGAATGTGTTTTTCTTGAAGTTTATCTGATTTTAAATTAATAATTTCAAAGAAATTTTCTTCTGTTACATCTATTAATTTTAGATTCATCTTTTCTCCTCTTTCCATTTTTTCACATTATCTATTCTAATTCTTCATCGTATTTCTCATTCCTTTATCTTCTTAATGGATAAAACTATTCAATTTTAAAAATAGTCAGCAAGCTTGAAATGATGGATGTGGGGTAGCGCTAACGAAATGTTCTTTTTTCTTCAAAGTTTTTATTGCTTTATTTAAATAAGCTGATTCCACATACTAATTTCATTAATTAAGAGGTTTCGTGCACTACTTCTTGGAAGTTGATCTTGTAGCGCTCTTTCTCGTAATTCACTATGTTTTCCAAAGAAAATAGTGAAAGGCAAGGCTATGAATACATTTACAAAATGACGAAATTGTAAGAATACAAGAATGTTTGTAAGAAAGTTCGATGTTTTCCTTTTTCTTTTTTTATTATAGTGAAGAAGAACGAAATATTCTCTTATGTAGGAAAGGAAGATAATAATGATTGATTTATTAAATAAATGGATGTTAGAAAGCACAGGGAATTTCAATATTGTTGTAGGACTTACAGCACTTCTATTTTTGGGTTCAGTAATTGCACTTATTATTATTTACAAAAAAATTGGTAAACCAGATGAAAGAACAAATGCTATTTATTTAAAAATTACTTCTCGTATGTTTACTACTCAAATTCTAATGAATGCTATATTTATTTCTTTAGTTGGTAAAGATATCGAGAATTTCCGTCAAATCTTTATATTATTTGAAGCTTTTGTATTCTTCGTTGGAGCTATTTATTCGTTTAAATTATATAGACAGGAATACAAATAATTTACTTATAAGAAACAATAAAAAAGAGGTTGCTCAAAAGTATTTATTCAGCTGCTTTTGGGACAACCTCTTTCTAATAGTTTTTTAGCAGAAACAGCTGCATCCGATAATGATTAATAGAATAAATAATACAACTAATAAAGCAAATCCTCCAGCGAAACCGCAGCCTTCTCCGCAACTACCACCATATCCCATAACAATAGTGCCTCCTTTAGATAAAAGGGTAAAACTAGGGTTCATTCCATGGATTTTAACGGGTTCACTTTACCTTATGTTTTAAAGAATGAATTGAGCAGGTCCTTTTGAAAATAAAGAAAAGACGCCATTAGGCGCCTTCCTTTTAGGTAGATAAGACTTTAGTTTTCCAATCTAAAGAAATTTTGTATCAGTTCTTTGTGAGTATATCATAATATCTGGTTGATTTATTATGCATTGTTACATACTTCTCTAAATTCCTCTATTTTTCATTTGATAAAATAAAATCCTAATATTATCAAAAAATAAATAAATATTTCTACATATTCAAGATATTTACATAAATTACAAAAGTGATACATTTAAGTTGTAAGCTATAAAAACTATTAAAGGGGGATTTATTATGTTTAAGAAATTAGTAGTAGGGCTATTGGCAACTGGTATTGCATTAACAGGAGGAATTGGAGCGGCTTCAGCTGACACACAAAAAGATGTGAGCTCTCCGAAGCAAGTAGCATGCTCAATTCCTTATGAGTATTCTAATGGTAAATTCAAAAGAACTCTTTATTACTCAAATGGAGTATATGCTAATAGTTTTAATGAAAATGTTTGTGGCGGGACGATTACATGGTATTTAAAACATGTTCAAAATGGAGTTGCTTTTTATGAAGGTAATTTAAAATAGTAGATTTTTTGAACCTCATTTAATGAGGTTCTTTTATTTTTAGTTTTTAAACTGATTCTCGATAAAAAAGGGTTCTTACTATTACGTAAGAACCCATAAACAAAGAAAATCGTATGTGTCTCTATATTATTGTAGTGAAATTAAATAAAAACGCTATTTTAATATAAGGTGAAATTGAAAGTTAGCAAGCAATACTTAAAAAAGTAAAAGCGGCAAATCCGTAAAGTAACAAGCTACTAGTAGCAAGGAATTTTATAATTTCATTTGTAGAAAGAATAGTTAAACATAGTGCTATAGATGCACCTATAAAGAATTGGTACTTCGTATGTATATTTGTAAGATTAATTATTACAAGTACAGTTAAGAAAAGTGAAATGAAGTTGAAATATCTTTTCATTGTCATATTTCCTTTCAATGTTTGATCTGTATTTATTATACCAGCTTGTACCAGTAATAACATACTTTGTAATGAATCGTAATAGAAATTTCATTTTGCCATAAATAAAAAGGCGGTTGTTTCCGCAACCACCTTCAGCAAAACAAAGCACTTTTTCAGAAATAAAATATGGATGATTCCTGAAAATGTTATAGGATATAATCCCATTTCTATAATTCAAGTGACGAGCCTAATTTATAAGAAAGGAATGACTACATTATATGAAAACTTGTCTAACAAGGTTACCAATAAAAGAGCAGCTAGCAAGGGCTAACTGCTCAATACAAGGAGATACAGAGAAACCTAAATAGGTTTTGGCATACAGCCTATCAACATTATGGACATAATATTGAGTTTTATTCGAAGGAATTCTTCGTTCTTTTCCTAGTTTTTTGAAATTATTTTATTAAATAGCCAACACACTAATTGCTATAAGAATAAGTTCTAGTGTAACTGGTATTTGATTCTCTCTCGGTATATTAATTCGATATATGATGATTACAAGATGTTTTTTGTGGTTAGTGGTGAAAAATTCAGCAAAACTATCTCTATATGAAAAAAGATCCTGCTGTCTCCAACAGAACCTTTTCTAAAATGGCAAAGAGTAACTCTTACCTTACTCTTTGTTTATATAATACAGGAATGTTAATGAAAATCCAAGGCTTCTTATATTGAGAAATAAAGAATATCAATATAAAATTAGAGATTATCATGAGGGGAGTTATAAGGAGTTACTACCTATACATATTCATAAATAAAGCAACATAATATTAATACGAAAAAATATATTAATATGAGTTTTTGCATATTTCAAAAATTAGTGTATCCCTCAAAAAGTTTTAATTGTATAATATGTTTTGTCATATTCTTTTAGATTTTTCGACAAAAAACAACATAAATAGAGAACGGTATTGGGAGAAGGAATTATGTACACGAAACTACTAAAATCAATTACATCATTATCACTTATTGGTGGTGCTTTACTGTATACAAACGGCAGTGATGTGAGAGCTGCTGAGGCGGGTGTTTTTTCCGATGTGCCTACATCGCATTGGTCGTATCCAGCAATTAAAGATTTAGCGGGTAAAAATATTATTTCTGGTTATGGAAATGGGAAGTTTGGTTTCGGTGATGTTGCGACGAGAGAGCAAGTTGCAGCTTTAATTTATCGTGCGTTGTTACCGAATAAGCAAGGTGGTACGTTTAGTAATGATGGTGCTCGTTACGTATTACAAGATGGATCTACTTTAAACAATCCGTATCGAGATATTCGCGCAGGATCCACATTGTTTCCAGAAGAGGTTTTAACGTTAACGAAATTAGGGATTTTTAACGGGGATGGAAATGGAGGTTTTAGACCGAAAGATTCTGTTAGCCGTGCAGAAATGGCGCAAATTATTAAAAACGCTTTTCAAGTTTCGGCTAAGCAAAAGCATACATTTAATGATGTTCCGGATGGCTTTTGGGCAGAAGGGGCGATTAGTGCGGTGCAGTCAAACGGGATTGCATCTGGTACAGGCGACGGGAAATTTGAACCTGCTAAAACGGTAACGCGTGAACAATATGCACAGTTTTTATATAATGCTTTGCAGTATAAAAAGCCTGCGGTTGCGGTGCAAGATACAGGAGATGCAGCACTATTAGCAGCATTTAAAGATGAAGTGCAAAAGCGTATTAATGCGTACGAAACGAATATTACACTTCCATATAAAACGACAAATAGTAATACAAAAGAAGTGATGAATACACTTTTTAACGCTTATAAAGAAGTGGCAAGTAAAAATGAGTATACAAATAATAATAGATCGAATGTTTCATATGGACTTTCTGGATCACCTGGAAATTATACGTTTACGCTGAAAATTACATATCGTGAAACGAAAGAACAAACAGAATATGTAATGAAGCAAGCGAAGGCAATTGTTTCTTCTATTACACAAGTTGGGATGGATGATCATGAAAAAGTGAAAGCGATTCATGATTATGTCGTAAAACATGTTTCTTATGATACGTCTTATAAAGCTTACACAGCATATGAAGCACTCGTAAATCGTTCTGCAGTTTGCCAAGGTTACGCACTATTAACTTATCAATTATTAAAAGAAGCGGGAATTGAGAATCATTTTGTAGTAGGAACTGGAGACGGTCAGCCTCATGCTTGGAACTTGGTGAAAATCGAAAACAAATGGTATCACCTTGATACAACATTCGATGATCCGGTGCCAGATGAACAAGGCCGCGTAACGTATTCTTATTTCAACTTATCAGATGAGCAAATCGCAAGAAATCATGAGTGGAACCGAGGGGACTATCCGCAAGCTACAACAAATTATTATAGTACATTAACAAATAAAATTGCGGCAGGTGGTACGAAAACTTCTGCATATCAGCAAATTTTAAAAGATACAAAGTTAAATTATTTAGGAAATGAATACATTGCAAACAACTATAATGAATTCAAAAATAAAATGCAGCAACGTTATAATGAAAAGTCACCAAAGATTGAAATCCTTTATAAACAATCAATGGATGGCGCATTGCAAGATGTGAAAAAAGCAATTGGAGAAATTGGTTATCCGCAAGGGGCGAACCGTGTTTCTTATAAAGCGGAGCCGTATAATGCGAAAGAAGGATATTCTTTAGTAACGATTACATTTATGTAAAAAAATAACCTAGATCCTATGGGATCTAGGTTATTTTTTTATAACTTAATTTGACATATACAGTCAAACTGTATAAAATCAAACTATACAGTTTGACTGTATAGTTTAGCTATATATTTATCGTTACATTGGAGGTCTTTATGAATAGAGATAAAAATTTACCATTAACGGAAACGACGTATTACGTTCTTTTAGCTTTATTAGAGCCAGCACATGGTTATTTAATTATGCAAAAGGTAGAGGAATTGAGTAATCATCAAGTGAAAATTGCAGCGGGTACATTGTATGGGGCGGTTGAAAATTTATTAAAACAAGGGTTAATAGAATCGGTAAAAAGTGAAGATAAACGAAGAAAAGTGTATGCCATTACGGAACGTGGGAAAGAAGTATTGCATTTAGACTTTATGAGAATGCAGCACATTATTACGGTTACAAAAAGTTTATTACACGTATAGTTTGGGGGAAACGATGATGTGGAGATTGAAATTCTTTTTAGACTTTGAGAAAGAGGAAAAATGGTTAGAAGAGATGGCTTGGAAAGGCTATCAACTAGAAAGCAATACATTTGGTTATACATTTAGATATACAGAACCAGAAGATGCGACGATTAAAATAGATCATAGAGTATTTAGTAGAAAAAGTGATTTTATGAATTACTGCACATTATTTGAAGATAGTGGCTGGGAGCATATAGCTGGTAATTGGTGGTCAGGTACGCACTATTTTAAAAAGGTAAATGAGGAAAGTGAAGATGATATTTTTTCAGATCAAATGTCACGAGCAGGGAAGTATAAACGTCTATCTAAAACATTTTTAGAGTTAGCTATATGCTCTATTCCGATATTAATCCTATTTATGTTTAATGACACGATTCATTTAGGAGCACTTGCAAATCCGAAAGAACTATATTTTACGCCAGGACTATGGGATAAGCAAGGTGTATCATTTCTATGGTCATTCTTATTTGAAACACCATTAGCATTGATGAGAGGCTTTGCATGGTTGTTTATTCCTACAGCAATTGTTATGTATTTAATTTGCTCATATAAGGCACATCGGTTGTATGAAGAGAGAAGATGATAGGAGGGGTCCCCTTAAAGCTGATGCTTTGAGGGGATTTTTTGCATTTATAAATTGTATTTTTTAAAAATTGGTAAAGGAAATGAGTGCGTATTGGAAGCAAGTTAGTATGATTTTAATTTAGTTGTATAAACATTATATGCTGGAATAATCTTCTTTAAATATTCCATAATTAACCTACAAAAAGTATCTTTATATGTTAATATTAAAAAGAATATTTACGGTATTTTTTTAATATATTATTTTAAGGATAAGGGGATTCAATTATGAATTTTAAACAATTAATTTTAGCAGGGGCAGTTATTGCATCAACAACACTAACACCTCTAACAAATGTGCAAGCAGAAAATACACTAGGATTTAAAGATGTTCCTGAAAATCACTGGTCTTATCAAGCAATTATGGATTTAAAAGAGAAAAATATTGTGGCTGGTTATGGAAACGGAATGTTTGGTTTTGGTGATAATATTACACGAGGACAAGTAGCTAGACTAATATATGCCTACTTGAAGCCAGTAGATGAACTTAATACACAAAACCCTTTCACAGATATAGAAGAGCATATGTTTAAAAAAGAAATTTTAGCTCTTAATAAAGCAGGTATTATGAACGGATTTGGTAATGGGAAATTTGGTCCAGATAACGTTTTAACGCGTGAACAATTAGCTGTTGTATTAACAAAGGCTTTTAACTTTAAAGCAACATCTACTACCACTTTCAAAGATGTAGATAAAAATTACTGGGCAACAAATGCTATCAGTGCATTACAAGAAAATAAAATTACGACGGGCACAGGTGATAATAAGTTTGAACCACAAAGTCTCGTGACTCGTGAGCAGTATGCACTATTCTTATACAATGCAATTAATAAATCGGAAAAAGAGCATGAGTCAAAGCCTACTGCTATCCCACAAGATTTAGCAGACGAGCTCATTTATTATCATGAAGGTTGGATGGATAGCTCTTCGGTATTAAAAAAATCTATATCTAAGGAAGCACAAAATCTTATTACTGAAATTAACGCAAAATATAATGCGGAGCTAAAATATATAGGGATAGGCGGTCCACGTTCAGAGGTCGTGTTATTCTCTCCGGTATTAGAAGGGATTCCAGAATTTAATGGGAATTTCACTGTAGAAGGCGATAATGAAAGTAACTTTACTGTTAATTTTGTAATTGATAGAGGTCAAGATAAGAAGGCGTTAGTAGAGTTAGGGGAAAAATGGATCAATATGATAAATCCAAACTTAGATTTGAGTACAGAGATTGATAATATAGTGGCTTCTAATACACGCACAGGTAATTTTGATATAAATAAAAACAATCTTAAAATAGAGATAAGCTTAGAGAAGCAAAATTCTAGTAGCGATCTAATGAGTGTTAAAATCCACAAGTAAAAAAGAGGAGTGAAATTTCACTCCTCTCTTAATTATATTATTTTTACTGTTATCCCTCATTTGCCCGTAAATGCTCGAGAGGGTCAATTAATAATCAGTGGGGAAGGGCACTCATCGCTGATTATAGTTTCACTTTATGTTTGGTGAAGCTGTATAATTGAAATTCATAATGGTGTATTTAGGGTTAATTGTTATTTGTATCCTTTTTTTATTTGAGTGTGATAAAATTAATAATAATATTCCTTAGGAGGATGGTCATTCATACACTTTTAGGTATTATTGGAGCAATTGTTTTACTTGCATTTGTTATCCACCCCGGTGTCCCAGACAAACGTGTCCCTCTAAAAAATAAACTCGCAGTAATCCTGCCATTGATTGTTATAGCCGGTTTCATTTCCTTGTATATATAATACAAATAAGCACTTATCAAGTAACATTAAGATAGGTAGAGAAGTATATATACTTTTCTACCTATGCGTAGTTTAGTAAAAATCTTCATCAACACTTTCACTGTGGCTTTTTCTTCATGATAATCAAGTACTAATTCCTTTAGCTTCTGGCTCCCACATAACATATAAGATATATAGTATACATTTTATTAATTATGTTACGCTGTTCAAAAAATCTGCTTTATAGAGCGTGCCCTGTGCCTATCAACTTGAAAATGTAAAATTACCCTAAAAGGAAAAGATGAACTTTTTTATTGCAAGTTAGGATACAATCTCGTTCTGGGGTAGTTGTATTTTCTTAGCTTGATAGGCGAAGGGAGTCTAATATATATTATTAAAATTAAGATAATTCAAATCGAAGGAAGACATCATAAGGTATTTTTTATTACCCTTCGACAAAACATGACAATGTACAAATCAATTGTTTGCTACTATGAGATGAGAAATCTTACATTCTAAAAAATCTATTTAAAATAACCAATACAGATAGGCGTGAAAAAATGAAACGAAAGTTACTTATGACGTTAACATGCAGTACATTGCTTATGGGAACGTCTGCTTGTAGCTCAAATGAGAAGGCTACACCTGAATCAAAACCTAAACAAGAAGAAAAGGTTCAGGAAAAATCAAAAGTTCAAACCATTCAAAAGCAACAAAAAGATAGTTATGTAGTAAGTGAAGATGAATTATCTAAAGCGGCACAGTCGATTGGGGAAATCCAAAACGAGCAAACGATAAATGATATGATGATACATATGTCTTTACAAAAACTCACATTCAATGGGAATAATCTTCATGTTTCTGGTACTCGTGATGTAGGGCGATTTCAAATGATAAAAGAAAACATTCAATACTTAAAAAACAACTTACATGTTATAAATAATGAGGAAAGACAAAAATATGAATCTATTCTGAACAAATGGTACGATGGAAATTTCGAATCTGCAGTTGAAGACTTTGGGGAAATTCATTATTTACGTTCTGGAACAAGGAAAAGTATGGAAGGATCTAAACTAGCTAAAAAAACTGTTAGTGATGAAAAAGAATTTATTCTCCATTTCTTTGGCCAAGAAGGATTAGATATTCATAATAAAGAATGGAAAAATGGAGCGTTATAAAAATAACACTGAATTTCACTCCACTAGGAAGTATAATGTTTTTACTCTGCAATACGGTATTTCCTTCGGAGATAGTGTCACATTGGCTTAGCGCATAATTTTACTCAAGCTCGCTTCTATATCATTTTTTAAAATATAGATTTTAGTTGTAAATAAGGGACCTAAAGTTTGTTTAATACCATTTTTTACGTAATAAATGAATGGTGAAATTTTCTTATGTGCAGTTACATTGGGAGGTTACTTATAATGAGATTTAATAAATACACAGTAATGCTTATGTTTCTAGCCATTGGCTCAAATGCCGCATTATCCATGTGGCTCAAGCAAGGACTTTTAGGTGTTATCACGGCTATTGTTCTTTTGTTAATCGCTGCATGGACTACAAAAAGACCTCATACAGACAACCAGCACAAGTAAATTATTGTATTTCTCAATAAACAAAAACAACTTAACATGGTAAAATAATAATTGGATGGGAGTCCAATACATATTATTAAAATTAAGATGGTTCAAGTCGGAGGAAGGCACTAGGGTGTCTTTTCTTTTTTCTAAAAGAGAGTTTTGCTTTAGCTTTAAAGAAGATAAATTTTCAATGGATTAATGCCATGCGTATGTAGATAAAGTTCATCAATACATTTATGTTCATAAATATGTATAATTACATGAAATTTCAGAGGAAATGAGAGTATACTTTCTTATTGTGTAATAAAGATAAAGCCCGCCTACGGAAATAGGTGGGCTTTTTTAATGTATAAAGAAAAGTTATCTGCTAAGATGTTTTCTTAAAAAAATCCTTCATCATTTTAGCATCTTCAATATTCACAATCACCCCTTCGACCTTATCCTTCTTCTCATCTTTAGCAATCGTAATTTGCTCTTTATTATCAACCCAAACAAGAAATTCTTCTTTTGCGTCATCTTTATATGTAACGGTAATAGTAGAATGTGCAGATTCTCGCTTTTTTTGATCTAAAGTGATTGTTTTAGGCGTGCCTTTTTGAACTGCTGAAACGATAGATTGTATCATTTCTTCGTTGTCTGTTTGAGATTTTGAAACGTTGTTATTTATTGTACTAAGTATTTCAATGTCTATAATATTTGCGGATTTTAATTGAAAGGTAGTTTGTGTATGTTCTTGCTTAGCTTGTGAAGCTTTATCTGTAGCTGAGGTGCTTGTACAGCCTATTAAAGTGAAAGATAGAGCGGTTAGAGCGCATATAGATATGATTTTTTTCATAGTATCCCTCCTCATGTTTAATTATAACAATTTTCTGTTAATTTAGGTAGTTATTGTAAGGGGATTTATCCTACTAGTTTTGGGATAAAGAAAATTCAAGAGGAGGTTAATCGTAAATAATAACCATCAGGGTCTACGATACGAAAATCCTTCATTCCCCAAGATTGCATTTTAAGGTTAGATTCCACTGGATAATTTTTTTCTAATACATGTTGGTATATTTGTTCGATATGATCAAAAACTATGATAATCTCAACACCTTTACCTTTTGGATTAAGTCCATCTGTTTTTAAATAATGATTTTCATTAAGAATATAATCAGGGGTCAATAATAAAGAAAAATCCCCTAGTTTAATCATTGCACCAGTTGTATTCTTTTTTGAGAATACAAGGGTAAGGATTTCCTCATAAAAACGAATAGACCTTTGCAAATCTTCTACAAATAACTCTAGACGAAAGTGCATATGTACTCTCCTTCTCATTTTTTTTCAAATTTTATGTTTAACATTTCGAAAATGGGTGTACTACATATAATATAACAAATAATTCATTTTAAAGGAGGAAGTTAAAGATGGAAACGAAGTATAGTAAACCTTTTGTATATGAATTTATTACGGAGAAAGAGGTCATGAATGCGGCGAATGATCTAGTGAAGAAAGGAATAGACCAAAAAGATATTTACGTATTAACACACGAGAAAGAAAGGACAGATAGAATCGCAGACAATGCAGACGTAAATACAATTGGTATAAAAGAGGAGGGGCTTGGGACAAGCATTATTAATGTCTTTCAAAAAACGGGAGATCAGTTAAGAAATAAGATGCAGGAGTTAGGGCTTAATGAGGAAGAAGCGAACTTCTATGAAGAAAAGCTGGATGAAGGGAAAATCTTGTTATTCGTTAAGGATTTAGAAAGAGTCGGTGAATGGTTACAAGAAAGAAGATGCACGTATTCTATTTAAATTTGTATCCTATAAATCTATTAAGAAAAGGAGATGGGAAATATGAGTGGCGGACTAAAAGAACAAATTACAGGTAAAGTTGAAAAGACAAAGGGACAAGTAAAAGAAGGAATTGGTGAAGTTACAGAAGATAGAGAGTTGAAAAATGAAGGGAAGTGGGAGAAGACGAAGGGAACGATAAAAGAAAAAGTCGGAAAAGTGAAACAAAAGATAAGTGATGGGCTGGATAATAAAGAATAATACATGTTTATCAAGCTTTGGTTACAAACCAAAGCTTGATAAATCCATTATAAAAATAATATGGGAGGTTTAATTGTGGGACTTATTATTACGTGTATTGTAGGTGGACTTATTGGTGCGTTAGCTGGAATGATTACGGGAAAAGACTTTCCTTTAGGTATAGTTGGTAATGTGATTGCTGGATTAATCGGATCTTGGGTAGGTAGTGCGTTATTTGGTCATTGGGGTCCTGAATGGGGAGGTATTTTCGTTCTTCCAGCGTTATTAGGTGCAATCGTCTTTATTTTAATCGTTACATTCTTCTCTAGAATGCTGCGGAAAGCGTAAATATGATCATGAATAGTAATCTTAAGTTTATTATATATAACTATAAAGTTAAAAGAGTGATAAATATACATAAAAAAGCATCCAATTAAAATAATTTGGATGCTTTTTTATGTAATCTATATAGGAAAGAGTGGGGGGATTCTTCATCCCCCCACTCTTTAAAGTTTCACTTTATATTAAACCATCGTTACTTTCTTACAATTGTTTATTCTTACGACCTGCCTCGGTTCTATATGAGATACATCTTCGTTATTACCTATATCCACTACAATTGTATTCGTTAGTATGTTAATAATGGAACCAACTAATTTTGTAGCGTGATCGTGTCGATAAGAAAATTGTACGAAATCTCCTTTTTTAAAATTGTGCTCTTCCATAGATAGATCCCCCTAAAAATAATGTTTATACATTATACATACACAAATTTATAAGCTTTAAACATTTGGTAGTATTTTTTACGTGTTAAGCCGAGAAAGCTGTGGAAAATTTATCCCGCTTTAACGGGCAGTAAGACCCCCACCTTAAAATTCAGCAAAGCAAAGAAGTTAGGTGGGGGATCAACTGCCCATAAAAGTCCGATTGGTTCAACTAATAATCAGTGGGGGATGAACAAAACCCCCACTGATTAAAGTTTCACTTTATTTATAATAAAAATAAAAAAATATGTTTAAAACTAATTTTTATGGGTAATTAACATAGTAGTAGTTTGAGATAAGGGGGCGGAAATGATGAATTTGGGAATAAATATTTTGCAAAATGATGTAGGTTATACGGTACAACTTAATGGTGAAATTGATGCATATACGGCATCAGATTTAAAAAATAAGATCATGCCTATTGCAAGCGAAAAAGAGGTTCATATTGTAGTAGATTTTACTGAGGTAGAGTATATGGATAGTACAGGCTTAGGTGTTTTTATAGCGCTATTAAAAGCAGTTAAGAAAAATGATGGAAAGCTAGAGTTTATTGGTGTATCTAAAAGGTTAAAAAGATTATTTGATATTACAGGGTTAACAGAAATATTAAATTTGAATTCCGATTTTGAAAAAGTAGAAAGAAGGTGACTAGGGATGATGGAGAGATTTGAAAAGATAGAAATGAAAATTCCTGCAAAGGCAGAATATGTCGCTATTATTCGTTTAACAATGGCTGGTGTTGCGAATCGAATGGGCTTTGCTTATGACGATATAGAAGATATGAAAATTGCTATTAGTGAAGCATGTACAAATATTGTACAACATGCATACAAAGAAGACGTTGGAGAAATTGCAATTGTCTTTGGGCTATATGAAAATCGATTAGAAATTATGGTTGCTGATAATGGGGTTAGCTTTGATTTTAATAACTTAAAAAGGAAAGTTGGTCCGTATGATATTAGTAAACCTGTAGAACATTTGCCGGAAAATGGTTTAGGTTTATATTTAATCAATACGTTAATGGATGATATACAAATTATGCATGATGAGGGCATGACAGTTTTAATGACAAAATATATACAAAGAGAGCAGGTGGAGAATGATGGAAATCCAATCTCAACCTACAACTCTTACTAAAGAAGACGTTATGAAACTAATTGCAGAATTTCAACAAAACCACTGTGATGAAGCGCAGGAAAGGTTAGTTGAGCATTATAAAAATCTCGTCTATTCCATTGCATATCGCTATTCAAAAGGCGGACCGATGCATGAGGATATTATACAAGTAGGAATGTTAGGGCTCTTAGGCGCAATAAGAAGGTATGATTATTCGATAGGGAATGCTTTTGAGCCGTTTGCAATCCCTACGATAGTAGGGGAAATAAAAAAGTATTTACGTGATAAAACATGGGGCATTCACGTTCCAAGGCGAATTAAAGATTTAGGCGGAAAAATTAAACTTGCGATAGAGGAGTTAACAGATCAACTGCAACGTTCACCGAAAATTATAGAGATTGCGGATCATTTAGAACTATCCGAAGAGGAAGTGCTAGAAATTATGGATGCGAAAAATAATTATCGAGTATCCTCCTTAGATGATGTAGTTGAAAATGCATCTGATGGCAGTTCGGTGGCGAGAATTGAATCTGTAGGTGAAGTAGAGCAAGGATATGAAGAGACAGAAAGGCGTCTCGTTTTAAAAGATATTTTTAACGTATTAAATGAGACAGAAAAAAGTGTTATTCATTATATATTTGAAGAAAATTTAAATCAAAAAGATACAGGGGAACGGTTAGGTATTTCACAAATGCACGTTTCTCGTATTAAAAGACAAGCAATAAGTAAATTGAAGCAAGCAGCATTTTTAGATACATAAAAATTTTAAAGAATTATGTTTAAAACATGAGAAAAGGGGTAGTTATTAAGTATAGGAGGAGATATAAAAATGTCACACGATGTGAAAGAACTAATCGAAGGATTAAATGAAGATTTAGCAGGAGAATACTCGGCAATTATTATGTATAACCATAATGCAGCTACAGTTTCTGGTATATATAGACAAGTGTTAAAACCTTTCTTTGAATCTGAAATTAGTGATGAACAAGGACATGCCCTATATTTAGCAGAGAAAATTAAGACGTTAGGTGGTACACCTACTACAATCCCTTTACCAGTGAAACAAGCAGAAGATGTGAGAGAAATGTTAGAATATGCTAGACAATCAGAATATGAAACAATTAAGCGTTATGAAAAGCGAAAAGAACAGGCAGCAAAATTAAATATGACAGAGTTAGTTGTAAAGTTAGAAGACATGATTGCAGATGAAACAAATCATATGGAAGAATTAGATCGTCTTTTAAATGACAAAGCAATGGTGCTAAATTAAATGTGGAAATTTATAGAATGAAAGAACAAACTCTCATTTCTGGGGGTTTGTTCTTTTGCTGTATAAATGTGTTTGAGTAGGAAATTTTCATTTCATAACTGAGTATGTAATACTAGAAAAATAGAAAATGATAATCGATTTACATTTTATATAAGAAAAGGGGAAATAACTTGTGTCCATTTTAATTGTCGATGATAATCCGGTGAATATCTTTGTAATTGAAAAAATTTTGAAGCAAGCTGGGTATCAGGATCTTGTATCGCTGAATTCTGCACAAGAGCTTTTCGAATACATCCATTTTGGAAAAGATTCTTCCAGGCATAATGAAATAGATTTAATACTATTAGATATTATGATGCCTGAAATTGATGGACTTGAAGTTTGTAGGCGATTACAAAAAGAGGAGAAGTTTAAAGATGTTCCTATTATTTTTGTAACAGCTTTAGAAGATGCAAATAAATTAGCTGAAGCGCTTGATATGGGGGCAATGGATTATATTACGAAACCGATAAATAAAGTTGAATTGTTAGCGCGTATGCGTGTAGCATTACGCTTGAAATCGGAATTAAATTGGCATAAAGAACAGGAAGAAAATCTTCGGAATGAACTAGATTTAGCTACGCAAGTACAAAGAAACTTATTAAGTAGTCCATTAAGAGAAGAACACATAAAAATCGAAGCAAGTTACTTACCTTCATTTAAACTAGCTGGAGATATGTATTACTGGTATAAAATCGATGAAAACCGCTACGGTATTATATTATTAGATGTGATGGGACATGGTGTATCTGCTTCATTAGTTTGTATGTTTATTTCGTCTGTATTACGTGAAACGATTAAAAGTTTAATCGATCCAGAACTCGTTATGAAAGACTTAAATAAATATATGACTCTTTTACATAATGAGAATGACAATATTCCATATTATTTTACAGCGATATACTTAGTAGTGGATACAGAAAAGAGAACGATTGAATATGTAAATGCAGGACATCCTTCTGGGTACGTTTTAGTTGATGAAACGAATGTAGTGGAACTAAATCGCGGGAGTTGTGCGGTAGGGTTTTTTGATGAAATAAAAGTTGAAAAGACAGTTATACCTTTTGAGAAGAACGCTCAAATCACATTGTTTACAGATGGTGTTCTTGAAGCAATTGCAAATGATGAATTTGAGGCTGAAGAGAAATTACGTACTTTTACAGAAAGAAAATGGGGAGAGTTAGAAGAAGAGATAGAAGGGTTTTATAAGGAAGAACAGAAGGAAGCACAATCAGATGATATGTGTCTCATTATGATACAAGCGAATACGAAATAAAAAGCGTATGAAATCCAAACAGAGGATTTCATACGCTTTTATTGTATTTTTTGATAGATTTGTTCGTTCGGATTAAATTGAATATAATGCGGCATTATATTTGAGAAACGAAGAGTTTCTTTATTTCCTAAACATAGGAATCCATTGTGACCTAAACTTTCATAAAATAGTTGCTGTACTTGGTTTTGAAGTTTACTCGTAAAGTAAATTAAAACGTTACGGCAAAGTATAATGTGAAATTCGTTAAAAGATTGATCAGTTACTAAATTATGCTGCGCAAAAATAATGTTTTGTAACAGTGACGGATTAAAATAAGCAAAACGACTATCCGTTGAATAATAGTTAGAAAATGCTTGTGTACCGCCAGCTTGTAAATAATTTTTCGTATAAGTTTGCATTTTATTTAATGGAAGAATGCCTTGTTTTGCTTTTTCTAACACATCTGTATTCATATCTGTTGCGTAAATAACAGCTTTTTCACTTAATCCTTCTTCGTGAAGTAAGATGGACATGGATAATACTTCTTCACCAGTTGCGCATCCAGCATGCCAAATTCTAATTTCAGGATGCTTTCTTAATTCAGGAATAACATGATCTCTTAGCGCCTTAAAAAAGATAGGGTTACGGAACATCTCAGTTACATTAATGGAGAAATCATTTAATAACTGTTCTAAAACCCCTTCCTCATGAATTACTTTTTCAATTAATTTTGAAATGGTAGGGATATGAGAGAGCTGCATTCGATTACAAATCCGTCTATAAATAGATGTGCGAGCATATTGACGAAAATCAAATCCAGATAGTTTAAATACCGCTTCTAATAGTAAGTCAATTTCTAAGTTCGTACGCTTATCCGCATCTACTGATGGATTAAAATTATAATACTTATTTTCCACTGAAACGAAACCTCACTTATTTTATTAACCATACACTCATTACCGAATAGAGTTGATGTAAATTTAATGGTTTACTTATATAATCTGAAGCGCCAGCAGATAAACATTTTTCCTTATCATTTGGCATTGCTTTAGCAGTTAATGCGATAATAGGTATTTCATGTAAGCCTAAATTCATTCGGATATGTTCCATCGTTTCATAACCGTCCATATTTGGCATCATAATATCCATTAAAATAAGGTCGATATTTGTATTGTGTTTTAGTATGTCTAAACACTCTATGCCGTTTTGTGCAGTAATAATGTTGACATGTTGTTTTTTTAATGCATTTTGTAATGCAAATATATTTCGATGATCATCATCGACAATTAAAATAGTTTTCTCTTGGAAGACATTATTTGTTTCAGGAGTCACGATAGTTTCCTCCACAACTTCAGCAGGAATAACTTCATCTACGGTTGCTGCGACTTCTAAATTAGATAACTGTACATCATGTAATCCATTTGGAAGGTTGGGAATATATACGGTGAAAGTACTGCCTTCTCCTACATGACTCTCTAACGTAATCCAACCACCTAACAATCTAGCAAACTCTTTACAAATAGATAATCCTAATCCTGTCCCACCATACTTCCGAATTGTTGCGCCATCAGCCTGTTGAAAGGCTTCAAAAATAAGTTGATGCTGTTCTTTAGCGATGCCAATACCAGTATCTTTTACTGAAATTGTAATCCAGTCTTTACTTACAGACTGCATATCATGACTTAAATTGCTTGTTTTGATTGAATCAAAATGTAAAGAGACGGATCCTTTTTCCGTGAATTTAAATGCATTGGATAATAAGTTTTTAATAATTTGTTCAATCCGTTTTGCATCTGTGTAAAACAAATCAGGAATCGTATCACTGTCTTCAACAGTAAATTCAACATTTTTTTGTGCAGCAATATGTAAGAAGTTTTGGTGCATACTTGCTGCCATGTCACTTATGTTCGTTGCTTCAAAAATGACGTCTAGTTTTCCGGCTTCTACTTTAGATAAATCTAGTATGTCATTAATTAAAGTAAGTAAATCTTTCCCTGATGAATGAATAACGGTTGCTAATTCAATTTCATCATCCGATAAATTGTTATCGTGATTTTCTTTTAACATTTCAGATAATAGTAAAATACTATTTAATGGTGTGCGTAATTCATGTGACATATTTGCTAGGAATTCTGATTTGTATTTTGAGCTACGTAACAACTCGCTTGCTTTTTCTTCTAATTCTAATTTAGTCACTTGTAAGTCAGCTGTCTTTTGCTCGGCCTCTTCCGTTCTAGACTCTAACTGTTCGTTCGTTGTTCTTAATTCCTCGGCTTGCATTTGTAGTTCTTCCGCTTGCGTTTGCAATTCTTCTGATTGAACTTGTAACTCTTCTGTCATTGCTTGTGATTCATGTAAAAGAGTTTGAATTCGCATACGTCCCATAATGCTGTGGATTGTTAAACCTAGATTATCAACAGTTTGGTGAATTAAATCTTGATGTAAATCTGAAATGTCAGTTACACTTACTAACTCCATTACTGCAATCACTTCATCCTCAAATAAGACAGGGATGACTAGTAAATTTTTAGGGCGTATTTCTAATAATCCAGTAGTAACGTAACGAAACTCTTCAGGTATGTCCCTAAGAATAAAACTTTTCTTTTCTAAAGCAGACTGTCCAATGAAACCTTCACCCATTTTAATGGATTGTTTTCCAATATCAATACCTTGATCGGCGAAAGAAGCTTTTTTCACAAAGTAGACAGTTTCTTCAACTTCTTCACGTACATAGAATGCACCGCAAGAAGTTTGCGTTTTTTGTATAATGCCACTCAAAATTTTGTTACCTAACATCTCAATAGAAGATACACCTTGATACATTAAAATTAATTCTGCAATCTCCGTTTGTAACCACTCTCTTTTCGATATTTCGTCTAGCAGATGGTTCGTTGTATGAGCAAGATCTTTTATTTCATCATGTGTATTTACATGAATTCTTTCCGTAATTTTTTCTTTAGAAGAAATGGATTTAATAGCTTGAATTACATTTTTAATCGTTTTTGTAATGGAATTCGAAATATAGAGTGAAACGATAATGGAAATACAAGAAAGTAAGAACAATAAACTGTATAACCAAAGCTCTAATTTATTATTTTTAGTATCTAATTGTGCAGCTCTTTTTTTCGTTAATTGCTCCTCAGTGCTACGGAAGTCAGTTAGTTGTGATTGTAATGATTGGATTTCGGTAGTGTCGATTTCTTGTATTTTATTACTATTATGATTTGCAATTAACGGGTGAATCTCTTTATTCATCCAATTAGTAATGTTTCCGTTAATCTCTTTTAATTTTTCTTGCTGAGATGGATTATCTTCTAATAAAGAAAAAAGATTATGGTAATGTTTTTCATAATCTCTTTCGGCAGAGTTAAGAGATTGCAAATAGTTCACGTTATTAGAAGTGATAAAGCCTTTCGCTTTATTTTCGATTGTTAGCAAGTCTTTCTCCACTTGATTCGTTAAATTGAGAACTTTAAAATCGTGATCAATAATAAAATTGCGAGATTTTTGTAAATTGGAAATCTGATTGTTTAACATAATAAAAGAAATAAGTAAAAACAAAATGATAACTAAATAACCAGCCATAATTTTGTAGCGAATACTAAATTTTGCTTTCGATTTCATTAAAAATTCCTACCTTCAAGGTTATTAAAAGTTTTCTATTTTAAAGAATGAAAAACGTAATATATATTATATCAGTTTTCATAGGGCTAAACTAGAAATCCCCCTATTGTATTAGGGGGTCTCGTTTTGAATAGAGGAAATCATTTTGAAGTATAAAACTATGTATGAAAAGTAACAATCGAGGGAATAGGGGATAATAAAACCTTTAAGAAGGAAAGAGTGTTCTTAAAGCTCTTTTTGCATCTATTCCTTCAAATATAAATAATACAAGCTCTCTCTTTTTTACAGTAAGGAAAAATGATACTAATGTGCTTAAGTTTTTAATAGAAGTAAGTGTTCCTTGTTTACTTATAAATACATTCGTTTGAAATGTTGTCATTAAAGCATAAAAATGATGAATCTGCGTTATTGTAGGTGTTTCATTATAAAGAATAGTAGTAGAGTGAATGGCGTTCATCGTAATTTTCCTTTCCATATAATAAGCATAACAATATAAACATACCCGTTTAAAAAAATGTTAAACCTATAAAATTTAAAAAATATAATTATAGTTTTTTACGTTTAGAAAGAGTTATGGAGGGTATACATATACTACAAAGAGATTGACCGAAGATGAATTGTAAGGTTTTATACTTTTACTTTAAATAAAAAGGAGACTGTTACATATGGATAAAATGATAACGGATATTACATTTGATTTCATTTACTTGTTAAGTAGTTCTCTTGTAATCCTTTTATTATTGGCGTTTTTTGTGAATGGATATGTGAATAAAAAAATTAGTGTATATAAAAACGAAGAGTAATAAAGATATATTATATAAAACTTTAGGAGGTTAATAGTTATGAATGTGGATAGAAAAATAGTAGGTGTTTTTCAAACAATTGATGATGCGGCACTCGTTATTAATGAATTAAAGGAAAAAGGATACTCGGCAGATAACATTTCAGCTATTGCGAAAGATCAAAAGGAAATTGAACATCTGGAAGAAAAATCAGGTGAGAAAGTGAATCATGAAACTGCACATAAAGGAGATATCTTTTCAGCGACAGGGCTTGTAGCTGGAGGAGTAGCAGGCGGACTCGGAGGTTTATTAACAGGCCTTGGTGTACTTGCTGTATCTGGACTGGGCCCAATTGTAGCAGCAGGACCGATCGCAGCAGCAATTGGGGGAGCCGGTATTGGCGGAGGAGCTGGAAGTTTAATAGGAGCATTTATCGGATTAGGCATTCCAGAAGAACACGCTAAGAAATATGAAGAATACATTTACGATGGAAATATATTAATTTTAGTAGATGCAAAATTAGATGATAAGTTAGAAATCTATAAAATATTTGATAAGCATAATGCTTATAACTCTGATTTCTTTAAATAAAATGTAAACAAAGTAAATATCGTTTTTGGTCTTACAAATTTGGCGCGACCGAGGAGTCGTATGACTATAAGAGAGGAAGGGCTTATAGTACAAGATCAAGTTCTATTCTATTATTTAAAAGGAAAGAGGTGTCTATTCGTGATTGTAAAAATATTAAAGGATAGTAATAATAGTTTCCTTTGTACAGTGCAAAATAAAAACGGGGATCAGTATGTGAAGAAATGGTTTCGTAAACATGAAAACAATGAAGAATTAGGACGACCAACTTTTAAAGAAGTAGAACGCGACTGGAAAGAAAATAGGGAATCGTTTATGTATCCTAATGTTAAAGCACTTTATTAAACAAAATAGTCGCTGTATTCTTACAAAACTGTCACATTCCTGTAAGGTAATTCAATAGATTCGTTGCTTGTTCCATGTCATAATAAAGACATAAGAAAGCTAATTAAAACTACAATTTATTAGGAGAGTGTCAGTCATGATTGTAACAACAACGTCTGGAATTCAAGGTAAAGAAATTATTGAGTATATCGATATTGTAAATGGTGAAGCTATTATGGGTGCAAATATTGTCCGCGATTTATTCGCTTCTGTTCGTGATGTTGTCGGTGGTCGTGCTGGTTCTTATGAAAGTAAGCTAAAAGAAGCTCGTGATATCGCAATGGATGAAATGAAAGAACTTGCAAAACAAAAAGGTGCGAACGCTATCGTTGGTGTTGACGTAGATTACGAGGTTGTTCGTGATGGAATGTTAATGGTTGCTGTAAGTGGTACAGCTGTACGTATATAAGTAAAAAAACAGGCTCACCCCTCGAAGCTTATGCTTTGAGGGGATTTTTTTGTCCGTACTTATTCCAAGGTCGCTTCTTTTTTGGATTATGAATAATTATTTCCTGTCTTGCTATAAATTTCATAAGCAAAAAATCCAAATAAATAGCCGATTCCAGCTCCTAAACTCACCGCAAGAAGTGAATAATCCGGGAAAAACATGCCGGAAATTAAACCGATTATACAGCCAACGAGCATTCCTATTGGTATGAAGCTATCTAATAATACTTGAGCTTTTTTTGATTTTTTCTTACCTAATGTGCCGTTGTTATATTTATGTTTAAGCCTTCCAATCACATACACTACAATTCCTCCAACTATTACAACAGGCGCAATTGCCGTGAGTAACCACATGTTATAGTCTCCTTTCATCTTTTAAAATAATTATACCAAATAATTACAATTTGTTCGAATAGTGGATGATTGAGGAATAATAATGATGTTGGCGCACTTTCTCTAAGTAGTGTTGCGTTAAATCTATAGATGCATAGTTGTTATTGAAAGGTAATAATCCCCCTATAAAATAATTGGGTAAAATTTCAAATTACTGTGCTACTATAGACTGAAAATGATACAGTAATAATTAAGATAATGCGGTTCACTATTTCATTTTAAATTATTTAGAAAGATATTGAGGTGCAATAAATGATACATAACATTCCAGATGTTTATACAAAAAAAATTCTTATAGTAGACGATGAAAAAGAGATTTTAAATTTGTTAGAAGCGGTTTTAAAGAAAGAAGGGTTTCGACATATTTATACGTGTACAACAGGAAAAGGTGGAATACACATGTGTAGGCAAGTGCAGCCAGATCTTATCCTATTAGATATTATGCTTCCAGATTTAGATGGATATAGTGTTTGTGAGCAAATTCGACAGTTTACATTCGTTCCAATATTCTTCTTATCGGCAAAAAATGAAGATTTAGATAAAATACTTGGATTAAGTATAGGTGGTGATGATTACATTACAAAACCTTTTAGTCCAAAAGAAGTAGCGTATAAAATGAAAGCATTTTTTCGACGCAATCAATATAAAGAAAAGAATCCGAATATGTATCAGTTTGGAGATATTACAATAGATGAGGCACAAGGGACAGTGCTAAGGGCTGGCACATTACTAAGCTTAACAGCAAAAGAATTTAATATATTACTATTTTTAATAAAAAACCCAAATCAAATTTTTAGTAAGGCTCGATTATATGAAGCTGTCTGGGGCGAAACATACTTGGGGAATGATAATATTATGATGGTACATATAAGACATTTAAGAGAAAAAATAGAGGATAATCCCTCTAAACCTAATTATCTTGTAACAGTAAGGGGACTTGGATATAAGCTTAATAAAAAAGGTGATGCAAAATGAAGTGGAAGGTCACGAGACTATATATTACCTCATTAATAGGATTAATTGTGTTTATCCTGATCGTTCAATTTTTTGCTTTTAGTTATTTAGTATTTACATATAATCGTGGGGGGATGGATGATCCAGAGAGCTTAGTATTAGCTTTTCAAAAAGAAATCAAAGTAGAAAATGGAAGTATTTCTATAACAAATAAAGGGGAAAAATTTTTACAAGAGCATGGAGCTTGGTTACAAGTATTAAATCATAATAGTGATGAAATTTTTCAAATGTATAAGCCTAAAAATACACCAAATCACTATACTCCTAGTGACTTAATTTTACGCTATAAGTACGATATTGGGGATTATACAACGTTTGTAGGTAAGTTAGATAAAAATACACAGGTAGATAGCTACATTGTCGCTTTCCCGTCAAATCAAGCATTACGGAAGTCTGTTTATTTGAACTTCAATAATTTATCTAGCTTCTATCCATATGGAATTTTAATGTTAATAGGAGTGACAGTGGTTTGTATTTTATTATTTGCTTACATTGTGGCAAGGTATATGTCAAAACCTGTTGTCATGATAATTGAACATATAAATAAGTTAAAGCAAGGACAATATAAACAAGTACCGGAAGAAAAGGGAATATATGCAGAGGTGTATAAAAATCTGAATCAGCTATCACATCAACTAGAGGATATTAGCGTTCAGAGAAAAAGACTAGATATGATGCGAGCTGAGTGGATTATAAACATCTCGCATGATTTAAAGACACCGCTTTCTTCTATTAAAGGATATAGTGAAGTTATAGGAAATCGGGAATATAAAATTAATGCACAAGAAATGTATCAATATGCAGAAGTAATTCAGAATAAATCAATTTATATAGAAAAAATGATTGATGATTTAAAACTTACGTATCAATTGAAGAATACGTTGTTACCTATCCATAAAACTACAGTAGATATTGTAAATCTCACTCGAGAAATAATTATTGAATTTCTGAATATGCCTCATTATGAAAATCGAATAATTGAATTTGAATGCCTTCAGGAAGAAATAATTATAAAAGCAGATCAGGGATTAATCCAACGTGCCATAGTAAATTTATTGAATAATGCACTCATTCATACTGATAATAAAACATTAATACAAGTTTGTATAAAACAAACAATTGGATACACCATAGTTACAATTGAGGACAATGGTGAAGGAATAAATAAAAGTGATTTACCACATATTTTTGATCGATACTTCCGTGGTACAAATACAGATCCAAAAAGTGGTTCAGGTTTAGGAATGGCAATTGTAAAGGAAATTATTGTAGCTCACGGCGGAGAAATTGCAGTAGAAAGCATCGAAGGAAACGGTACTAAAATTACATTTCAGCTTCCAATAAAAAATTAAGCTAAACTTAAGGTCAGCTCAATTCAAGATTAAGCAAAAACTTTCATAATAAATGATAGCTTAATCAAAAAAGAGGTGCCAATAATGGGAACATATATCGTTGAAACAGAAGGTTTGACAAAGACATATGGAGCTGTAAATAGTGTGAATCAATTACAAATGCAGGTTGGTAAAGGTGAAATTTATGGATTTTTAGGTCCAAATGGGGCTGGGAAAACGACGACAATTAGAATGCTACTGGGATTAATAAAACCGACTACAGGTAACATTAAGATATTCAATCAAGATTTAAAAACAAATCGAATAGATATTTTAAGAGAGGTTGGCTCTCTTGTTGAATCGCCATCTTATTATGGACATTTAACAGGCTATGAAAACTTAGAAGTTATTCGGCAAATGTTACAAGTACCCAAAAAGAATATTGATGAGGTGCTGCGCATTGTTCGATTAGAGAAACAAAAAAATAAACTAGTTAAACAATACTCACTTGGAATGAAGCAACGCCTTGGTATAGCGATGGCGCTACTTGGAAATCCGAAACTATTAATTTTAGATGAACCTACAAATGGTTTAGACCCTGCTGGAATTCAAGAAATTCGTGAACTCATCAAACAACTACCAAGGCAATATGATATGACAGTTGTTATTTCTAGTCATTTGTTAAATGAGATGGATCAAATTGCAACGCAAGTGGGCATTATTAATAGTGGGCAACTTATTTTTCAAGATAAAATTGAAGTGTTACGAAAAAAAAGCCAGGCATCGATGAAAATACGCGTAAATGATGTAGTGAAGGCGCATCAAATTTTAGAGCAGCATCATATTCACCTAAGCATTGACGGTAATTGCTTAGTTACGCAGCAACAAGAAGATTATTTTATTTCTCACATAAATGATTTATTAGTACAGCACAACTTATCAGTGTATCGGATTCAAGAAGAGAAACATACGTTGGAAGAAATATTTCTAAGCCTAACAGAAAAAGGCGGTGTTTTATAATGGTTGCTGCCTTAAGAAGTGAATTATTGAAATTAAAAAGAAAGAAATTGTTTTTGATAGTATTTTTGATACAGGCTTTAGCGTTATTTTGGTTATTTGCTATTGTGTCACAAGAAAAAAAGGAATTTCTAAATTGGGAGTCGCTTCTTTCAAGGTTAAGTATGATAAATGCACTGTTTTTACCTATAATGATTGCAACAATAGCATCTCGGATCATTGATTTTGAAAATAAAGGGAACACCTGGAAGCTATTGTGTGCAATTTCTATATCTAGGAAGCTAGTATACATAACCAAAATTATCTTCAGCCTCTTTTTTCTTGTATACGCAAGTATGATTTCTATTTCTGTAATTATAGTAATAGGGAAATTTTTTAATTTTGAAAGTCAGATTCCGGTGATATTATTACTGAAATACGGTTGTTTTACCATTATAGGATGTATTCCAATGGTTATTTTGCAACTTTGGATATCTTTAGTAGTGAAAAATCAAGTATTTGCTTTAATGGCAGGTGTAATTGGCTCATTTCTGGGATATGCCGGGCAAATGCTTTCTTGGAAAACATGGATAATTTGGACATATTCATCTCTTACAAATCCAATTTCTTGGGCATTTTCCAATGGGAAAATAGTATTTTTCCAAAACCAAGGAGTCATGATGAATCTTTTGTTAAGTCTAGGAGTTAGTTTACTATTTATCATTCTTAGCACTATCCATTTTTCACAAAAAGATATCCATTAGGAGGATGCAAATATGTTATTAAGCTCATTTCGGTGCGAATTATTAAAATTAAAACGTTCAAAAATATGGATTGTAATGACATTCATTCCGCTTATTTGTATTGCGCTTGGACTCATAAATTTTCAAGTGAACTACGATGTCTTAATGAAAGTCTCAACAAATGAGTGGGAGAAAGCTTGGACACAAGTTGGCTTAATTTATGGCTTATTTTTATTTCCTGTTGTAGTAAGTATGTATTGTGCGTTTGTATGCCGTTTTGAACATAGTGAAGGTAATTGGAAAAAAATATTATCTTTACCAATCCCATTTCGATATGTGTACATGGCAAAGTTATTAGTCATCTTTATGTTAACTTTATTGACACAAGTATTTTTTTTAATTGCTTATATCGTAATTGGTAAACTATTAGGTATTGCAAGTCCTATTCCGTGGGTTTCATTATTAAATTGGTCATTCAATGGATGGATTGGTACATTTTCAATTGCTGCATTACAATTATTTCTTTCATCTTCTATAAAAAGTTTTGCAATTCCAGTTGGAATGAGTTTTGGTTTTACATGCGTAGGAATGATATTTCATTATTTAAATATCGGATATATATGGCCATTTGCGCAACCGGGATTAGCCATGGATCCTATTCATTTAAAAGGTTTGCAGAATTTCTCTCAATTTAGTAGTTTTTATATGTTAAGTTGCTTATTTGTTATTATATTTACTTTTGCTGGAGTTCGAAGATTTACAATAAAAGATATTATATGAATAGGCGTATAGTGGAATTATTGAAATATTAGGTTATAGAACAGATGGATTTTTCAGGTGAACTACGTGTATTAATAAAAAGAGCTAAGTTTATTCTTAATAGGATAAACTTAGCTTTTTTATTTTATCTTGCTTAGCGTATTTTTTTCGGAATATAGGTGCTACTCCTTATATTCATCATTTAAGCTGCTTTCAAATGAGTCTATACATAATATGCTCTTATTTTGAATGCATTTATCTTCGTATTCATGTAGTCGATTAAAAAAACACTCAAAATAGATCCTTCACTTGTAGTTAATAACTCGTCAAAAACACTTTGCCTTTCGTTTTCTCAGCAGACTGCACAACATCAACCGCTGCTTGCACATCTGCTAAGTCATACGTAGAATGTACTTTCATAAAACGTAATTGCTTATTTTCTACTAAGTGAATTAAATGACGAAACGTCTCTTGCCATTTATATGGTGACACTTCTTTATTCCAATGCCGTAAATGAAATATGTTCGCGTGCACTTTTGCTTTCGTGACAATCTCTGCCCAGTTAACTTGTACACCTGATAGAAGACCGATCGTTAAAAAGTGCCCGTTTGGACGTAAGGAGAAAGCCAATTCATTTCCATCTGATCCCCCGATAGAATCAATTGCAGCATCCGCGCCGAGCCCGTTTGTTAATGTCATAACGGTTTCATAAAGCGGGGTAGTGGAAGTATCGATTACATGGTGGGCACCAAGCTCAAGTAATTCCTCTGTATGTTTACTATTTCTTGTCACGGCAATGAGTCGGAAGTTTAAAATGTGTGATAACTGCGCAAAAAGATGACCAATTGCGGATCCACAAGCATTCACTAATAAAACATCATTCTGTTGTAAGTTTAACGTTTCTGTACATGTAACCCACGCCGTAAGAGGATTAATATACATTTGTGCCGCTGTAAAATCATCGATGGAATCAGGAATAGGGACTACAAAATCAGCTGATGTTTTCACATATTCTTGCCAAGTACCTTCTCCGCGTAACGGTAAAACACGTTTGCCGATAAGTTCTCTAGAAACAAAAGCCCCTACATCTTCTACAATGCCAACACCTTCATAACCAGGTATGTTAGGTAACGGAATTCTATGTGCGTACGCTCCGGTTATTGGAATTAAGTCAGATGGATTAATCGGTCTAACTAACATACGAACTAGCACTTCATTATCTCTTAATGGTTCTATATTTTTATATTCAACTTGTAGTACATCTTTTGGATTGCCGAACTTGTGAAATTGAATGTGTTTTCCGTGCACGATAAATGTTCCCCCTTAGTTTGATTGGGTTTATTATAGCATTTTTGGTTTGAAGGGCTATTTTGTTGAAAATGAATAAAAGGGAACAAAAGGCTATTATTCTTCCCGTTCTAGTTTGTAAGGTTTAGCCTAGTATTGCATAATTTGCAGTGTAGGCCTTATTTAATAATTAGTATGAGTATGTATTTTATATTTAATTGGAAGTTAATTGTAGTAATTGTCTTAATTTATTTAAAGTTTCTGGGTCTTTAGGTCGATACATAGTGAGTTTTAAGTCTGGAGCGTCATACACCCGGAATGTAATATGTTCGAATAATAGTGTGCCTACTATTGGATGATGGATTTCCTTTTTTCCACTCGGTGTACCGAGAACATCGTGAGCGGGCCACCATTCTTGGAACTCTACGCTAATAGCCATTAATTCTTCCACTACTTCTTTGAGCCATTCTTCACCAACAAAACGACTACATGTAGCTCTAAATTGTGCTAAAAGTCTCCTTGCATGGGCCTCCCAATCATTTGCTAATAAGGTTCGATATTCTTGAGAGGCAAAACATCTCCAAACTGCATTTCTTTCTTTGAAACTCATAGTTTCAAAATCTCCAAATACTGCACTTGCAACACGGTTCCAGGTTACAACATCCCAAAGTTGATCTGTTACATATATCGGGTAAAACTTTAAATCATCTATAAAATTTTGTAGTACAGGGCTTACTTCGTCATCAGTTTTTAAAGGCTTTTCAGGAGGTAACTGTTGATGAGCTAATAAAAACATATGCTCACGTTCTTCTTTATCTAAGCGTAAGGCATCAGCTAAACTTTCTAAAGCCTGTATTGAGACTTGGATATCTCGGCCTTGCTCAATCCACGTGTACCAAGTTACCCCAATATTAGCTAGTTGTGCTACTTCTTCACGACGTAATCCTTTGGTTTTTCTGCGTGAACTAATTGGTAATCCAAAATCTTGTGGAGAAAGTCGGTTGCGTCTAGACTTCAAAAAATTTCCGAGTTCTTTTTTTCTTTCCTGTTCACTGTTCATAAAAAGCCCCTTTCTTTAAGGTAGTACTGTTAATACTAGTATAACTGGATATCTATTTACATTAAAATATTTGTTTTATATTAAAGTTGTAGTTTTGATAAAGGGGGTGAATAAAGTGAATAAAGCCAATGCTTCTGTACAAGAAAACCCAAGAGTTACAAAGGGAGTAATCTTTTTCATGGCAGTTGCTTGTGGATTTACAGTGGCGAATGTGTATTTAAATCAGGTTTTGCTTGTAAGCATGGGGAAGACATTTAATGTAGCAGCAGCATCTATTGGTATTGTAGCCACTTTAACACAAGTAGGATATGCTTTAGGGAATCTTTTAGTAGTACCACTTGGGGACATATTTGAGAGAAGAAAATTAATTTTAACGTTGCTATGTGCAGTAAGTCTTTCACTAGCAGCAGCCGCTATTTCACCAAATGTGACTTGGCTTGTGGTGACCAACTTTTTGATAGGGATTTGTACGGTTATTCCTCAGATAATTGTACCCCTTGTAGCTAGTTTGGTTGATGAAAAGGTGCGCGGAAAGGTCCTAGGAAATGTAGCCATAGGCTTGGTATGTGGGATTTTAGGAGCACGTTTTGTTAGTGGCTTGATTGACGTGCATTTTGGTTGGAGAGCAATGTATTGGGTCTCCTTTGCAAGTATGCTGGTAATCATTGTACTCACAAGACTTTTACTACCCAAAAGTCAAGGGGTTGCTTCTATGAAGTATAGTGAGTTATTGACTTCATTAGGCCCCATGTTTATACAAGAAAAAGTACTGCGTCAAGCTTGTATAAGCCAAGGAATGATATTTGGTGCATTTAGCGTGTTCTGGACAACTCTTGGCTTCCTTCTACAATCACCTTCTTATTCATATGGAAGTGATGTTGTAGGATTAGTTGGGTTAGTTGGAATAGGAGGTGCATTTGCTACTCCTATAATTGGGCGGGTAATTGATAAAAAGGGTCCAATTTATGCGAATACTCTTTGTATGACAATTACATTCATAGCATTTATTATTTCTATTACGTTAGGTTACTGGTTAACTGCTTTAATTTTATCTGCATTATTAGTAACTGTAGGTACACAAGCAAATCAAGTTGCATGTCAAGCCAGAATATTTCAGCTCTCCCCAGATAAACGTAGTAGATTAAATGGACTGTATATGGTAGCCACTTTTTTAGGTGGGGCACTTGGATCGTATATAGGGGTATTAGCTTGGAGCAATTGGGGTTGGCTAGGAGTTTGCATAACAGGTATGGTGATGGTGAGTTTAGGATTTACGAGTCTTTTAAACATGAAAAATGAGGTTAAGAGCTTAAAAATGGTTGAAAATATGAAAAGGGGCGATGCATAATGGTAAGGAATGAAGAGAATTATCAAAAAGGTCTAGATATTCTGAAAAAAATAGACGAGGAGAATTATCAAGCGATTGTCGATAGTTTTAAAGATTCTATTGCACCAGATTTAGGCACATTAGCTGTTGAATTTAATTACGGACAAATTTTTTCAAGACCAGGATTAGATTTAAAGTCTCGTCTATTAGCTACAGTAGCTGGGTTAACGGTATTAGGAAATACGCAACAACTTAAGTTTTATATTAATGGAGCTTTAAATGTAGGGTGGACAGAAGAAGAAATTGTAGAAGTAATGATGCAAATGTTGATTTATGGTGGTTTTCCAATAGCTTTAAATACGATTTTGACAGTTGCTACGGAAGTATTTGAAGAAAGAAAAATGGCAACAAAGTAAAAAAACGTAAGGGATGGAGAATAATATGATTATTGATAGCCATGCACATAGCAGGTTTAATGGAAAATAAAAATGTCTTTGTGAATGAAAGACATAATTTTACACTAGTTGATGTTGCAGTTGAACCCTTACAAGGAGGTGGATTTGAAATTAATGACACTGATTTACGAGCAGCTAGATTTGCTATGGATACATAAGTGGATTGGTGAGCATACGGAATTAATTCTCACGGATAAACCTTATGTTAAAGAGATGGATAAAGATACTACCATGGAAGGGTTTCCTAATACTCTGACAAGAAGCCACTTGAAAAGTGGCCTCTTCTATTTTTTATTAAGCCGAAGCTCTCTTCATTCTCTCAAGTAAACTAGATAACACATGCGTACGATACGATTCTAGTTTTTTACCTTCATAAGTACGGATACCTAATTTTTTAAGTTCTTTTACATACCAACCTTTGCTTCCGAAATACATGTGATCGCTCCCCTTCAACTTTATTTTATTTGTTCTGATTGCATATGGAGGTACAGGTAATATAATGAAGGAAATGAATTTCGCGCGAAAATGGTTAACTTTGTTGCAAAAGACATATATACTAAAGATAGTATACAACGAGGTGGACAAGACGTGATTATAGAGAAGCACGAAATTCAAATTGACCAAATTACGAGTGGTAAAGTGAATATTTTTACTTTCTATCGAAATAGAAAGCAAATTGATGATCAGTTTTTACGATTGCAAGAACCATCGCTTACAGCAAACTACTTCTTCCATTTTCATTTTGATGCAGAGAGCTTGCATCTACTGCGGGAAGAGTTTCCAAGCGTATATCCGTACGACGGTAGTGAAACGATTCACGAATGGACGGAAAAGATGAAAGCGGAATTGCAACATCAGATCCAAACAGGAAAATGGAATAAGCGCGTACGTATCGGTAATCGCATTCTAGATGTGGTGTTTACGTGGTGTGACGAAGATATAGTAGAGTGAAAAAGAAGCGGATGACGCTTCTTTTTTTAGCGCTGGAATAAAACGAGCTTACCTGCAGAAGATGTGCAGCGATGTGTTTTTTCATACAATCCTTTTTCTCGTAAAAGAGATTCACCTTTTGCTTTCGCTTCTTTTTCAGTTGCCGCCTCGAATGATTCGTCTAATGCTTTAGAACCATCTTTTTCAAAGACTGTTAGAACGTATACTCCCATGAAAATTCCCTCCAATAATAGAAATCAGAATCTTATAACTATTTTGGCATAAATCACTAGAATATGCAAAGAAATATATGACATTGCGTGTTACAATAAGGTGAAACTTTTGAAACATAGAAAGGATCGTTATTTGTGAAACAAGTGAAGTTTATACATGCGGCTGATTTGCATTTGGATAGTCCGTTTAAAGGGATGGAGATGAATGTACCGCAGTCTGTTTGGGAGAGAATGAAACAAAGTACGTTTGAATCATTCGAACGTATTGTTGATAAAGCGATTCAAGAGCGCGTTGATTTCGTATTGCTAGCCGGGGATTTGTATGATGCGGAGACGAGAAGTTTGAGGGCTCAAGTGTTTGTGCGCGAGCAAATGAAGAGACTTTCGCAGTACGATATCCCTGTTTTTATTATTCACGGTAACCACGATCATTTAGGGGGAAGCTGGGCAGCAATTGAGTTTCCGGAAAATGTTCACGTGTTTACGGAGCCTTACGTAGAAGAGAAATCATTTTATAAAAATGGTGAGTTGTTAGCTTCTATTTACGGGTTTAGTTATTTGCAGCAAGCGGTAACGGATAATATGACAGCGCAGTATACGAAAATGAGTGATGCGCTTTTTCATATTGGCATGCTTCACGGAAGTGTGGAAGGGGATGCAGAGCATAATCGCTATGCACCGTTTCAAATTCGTGAGCTGAAAGAAAAGCAGTTTGATTATTGGGCTCTTGGCCATATACATAAACGTGAAATTTTATTAGAAGAGCCATACATCGTTTATCCAGGGAACATACAAGGTCGTCATCGTAAGGAAACAGGCGAGAAGGGTGCGTACCTGATTGAACTTACGAAACAAGGAACGCAATGTTCATTTTTCCATACGGCTGATGTTGTGTGGGATGAGATAGAAGTGAATATTGATGGACTTGAAACTGTTGATGAACTTATGACGGCGGCATCAACTGTGATGAATGAGTGCCGAAGAGAAGAGGAAGGTACGCTACTAACTGTCGTATTCACGGGGCAGGGCCCGCTTTCACCTTATTTACGTGATGAAAAACGTGTAGAAGAGATTTTTCATATATTAGCATCTGGCGAAGAACGAAAAGATTTCGTACATGCGATGAAGTGGAAAAATGAGACGGTTTCTTTTGCAGAAATCGAGCGTTTGAAAGAAGAAAATCATTTCGTCGGTAGTGTGCTAAAGGAGTTAGAAGCTTTCACAAATATGGACGGAGTATTGCGCACCATTTGGACATCTCCTGTAGCGCGTAATAGTATTGAATCTTTTACAGAGGAAGAGAAGAGAGAGATTCAAAAGGAAGCAGAAAATATTATTTTAGAACAATTATTCCAGCAAGAGAGGAATAAGAAATGAGAATGGAAAAACTCCATATTTATGGGTACGGAAAATTAGAAAATGTGGAAATGGATCTGTCAATGCTGACGGTGTTGTACGGTGAAAATGAAGCGGGGAAATCGACAATTCGCTCATTTATGAAAAGTATTTTATTCGGTTTTCCGACGAGAGGACAACGCCGTTATGAGCCGAAAGAAGGCGGCAAGTATGGCGGTGCGATCACTGTACAAACAGAGAAGTACGGCCGTTTGAAAATTGAACGATTACCAAAGACAGCCAATGGCGAGGTAACCGTTTATTTTGAAGACGGGAAAACGGGCGGCGAAGAAATTTTACACGATATATTAACCGGGATGAATGAAAGTTTATTTGAATCGGTCTTTTCTTTTGATATGCATGGTCTTCAAAACATTCATCAGCTAGGCGAAGCGGATATCGGCAATTATTTGTTTTCGGCAAGTGCAGTCGGAAGCGATGCATTATTGCAGCTAGATAAAAAGCTAGAGAAAGAAATGGATCAGCGCTTTAAGCCGAGTGGTCGTAAGCCAGAAATTAATGTGTCACTGCAAGAGATGAAGAAACTTGAAGAGAAGATGAAAGAGTGGCAAGGGAAAATTGGCACGTATGAAAAACAGGTGGAGCAGTTAAAAGAAAGTGAAGAGAAACTTGCTTCTGTTCGCGTGGAAAAAGAGAATGCAGAAAAACGAAAGCAAGATTATGAAATATTAGCAGCGCTAGAGCCTCTCGTTATTGAAAAGCGTGCGTATGAGAAAGTGTTAGAAAACGAGAGCGGGCAATTTCCGGTAAACGGAATGGCGCGTTATGAAGCGATTAAGGCGAAGATGGAGCCGCTTCAATTACAAGTGGACTCGCTGCATAAAAAAATAGAGAATGTGCAGTCAGAAATAGAATCGATTCAAATAGATGAAGAATTTTTACAAAAAGAAAGTTATGTAGAAGAACTTCGTATGCAGCATATGTCTTACGAAAATGCACGCCAAGAAATGCGTGATGTGACAGGGACGATTACGAATATAAAAGAAGAGCTTGCGGAACTCGAGCAACAAATTGGTGCTACTTTTGAAAAAGAAACAGTCCTGTCGTTTGATATGAGTTTGGCAACGAAAGAGTTAATTACGCAGGCAGTACAAAAGGCGCGCGAATTAGAAACGCAAAAAGCACAGCTTGATGATCGTTTTAAAGTAGCGCAGGAGCAATTAGAAGAACAAGAAGAAAATATAAGACAGATTAAGCAACAAATGTTAGCGGATGAAGAACGAAACACGTTAGTTGAGAAAGAAAAATCGTTCCAAGATGCGGCGTTTATCGGTATAGGCGCTGAGAGAATGAAGCGCAAATATGAGGAAAAAGCAGGAGCGGCTATGCAAAAGAAAAAGCAGTGGCAAAGAGTTTGTCTTCTGTTACTCCTTATTAACACAGGCGTTTTATTCACAAGCTTATTTATAGATAACCGAGCGCTTTTATTTATTAGTGTCATTGTTTTTGTAGGGATTGTTCTTGTTCTTGTTTTATATAAAGATCCGTCAAGTGGGTTACAAGAAGAGCTCCTTACTCTTCAGCAAAGTGCTGGCGGGAGACAAAGTGAAGAAGCGATGTCTGTTCGTTATGAGTTAGAAAAAGACGAAGAGGTTCGTAAATTATTTGAGCGTGAGTCATATAAATTGCAGCAAATGGAGCGAGCGTATGATAAAGTCGTTTCATCGTATGAGGAATGGGAGAGAGAAACGTTCCGCACGAGCGAACAAGTCAATGTGTATAAAAAGCGTTATACGTTCCCTGAATTTTATACGTATGCGCACATATTGCCGGCGTTTGAGCGTATGGAAAAAATGCAGCAATTATATCGTGAATTAGAGAAGCAAGGCACACGAAAATCTTCATTATATGAAATGATTTCGCAATTTGAACATAAACTAGAAACTGTTATCGGTAGTGCGGAGTATAGTAAGCTGCACGAGGCGCAAAGCCGTATGCAAAATGAGAAAGAAAAACGCCAAACTTGTAAGCAGCTAAAAGAGAAACTAGCTGAATGGCAAGAAGAATATGTGTTCATGCAAGAGCAATTGAAACAACTGTTAGTAGAACGAGATAGTTTATGGCATATCGCAGAAGCTACAAATGAAGAGATGTTTTTAGAGGCAGGTAAACTAGCGGAAAAACGTGAAGATGCAGAGAAACAAGTGGGGCGTTTATTACCACAAATTGATCTGTTAGAACAACGTTTAACGAGTTTATCATTAGCTGAACATTACGAAGCTGATGGTTATGATGAAAAATTAAAGCAAGAAATGACAGTCATGCAAAACTGTCTTACAAAGGAAAAAGAACTGACGGAGCGCATTGCGAAACATCGTATGGAAATTGCGAATTTAGAAGAAGGTAGTACGTACGGCGATTTACTGCACGAATGGGAAATGAAAAAAGCGCAAGTGCGTGAACAAGTGAAGAAGTGGGCTGCGTATGCGACTGCAAAGACAGTGTTAACGAAAACGAAGCAATATTATCATGAAGTACATCTTCCTCGTATTTTACAAAAATCAGAAGAGTATTTCGTCTATTTAACAGGCGGACGATATAGTAAAATCTTTTCACCGTCAGAGGCGGAGCCGTTTATTGTAGAGCGTAACGATGGTATGCGTTTTTATAGTCATGAACTAAGCCAAGCGACAGCTGAGCAGTTGTATTTATCGCTGAGATTTGCGTTAGCAAAAATATTTGAGCATGATTATCCATTTATTATTGATGATAGTTTCGTGCATTTTGATGCGGTAAGGACGAATCGTACGATTGAACTTATAAAGGAAATTGCAAAAGATAGACAAGTGATCTTCTTTACATGCCATGCGCATTTACTAACGTATTTTACAGAAAAACAGATTATAAAATTAACGCATAAGCGTAAAGAAAATGAGTTGTAGTGTGCTATACTAAAAGTAACTGATTTGGTGGAGGAATTCGAATGAAAAAGAAAATTGCAGAGTATGAAGTTGGTGAACAAGTCGATATTTTCTTGTTAATTAAAACAGCGACAAAAGGTATCGCAAGCAATGGAAAGCCATTTTTAACAGTAATCTTACAAGATCCAAGTGGAGATATTGAAGCGAAATTGTGGGACGTATCACCAGAAGTTGAGAAACAATATGTAGCGGAAACAATCGTGAAAGTAGCTGGAGATATTTTAAACTACAAAGGCCGTATTCAATTACGTGTGAAACAAATTCGTGTTGCGAATGAAAATGAAGTTACGGATATCTCAGACTTCGTAGAAAAAGCACCAGTGAAAAAAGAAGATATGGTTGAGAAAATTACGCAATACATATTTGAAATGAGAAACCCGAACATTCAACGTCTAACAAGACATTTATTAAATAAGCATCAAAACGAATTTTTAGACTATCCAGCAGCGACGAAGAACCATCACGAGTTCGTATCTGGACTAGCTTATCACGTCGTATCGATGCTTGATTTAGCGAAAGCTATCTCAAATCTATATCCATCATTAGATAAAGACTTACTATATGCAGGCGTTATTTTACACGACCTTGGTAAAGTAATCGAATTATCTGGCCCAATTTCTACAACGTATACGTTAGAAGGAAATTTACTAGGCCACATTTCAATTATGGTGAACGAAATTGGGAAAGCAGCAGATGAGCTGCAAATCGATGCAGAAGAAGTATTAATTCTTCAACATATCGTTCTTTCTCACCACGGAAAAGCAGAATGGGGTAGCCCAAAACCACCATTGGTAAAAGAAGCAGAAATTCTGCATTACATCGATAACTTAGATGCAAAAATGAACATGATGGACCGCGCATTAGGACGCACAAAACCAGGTGAATACACTGAGCGTGTCTTTGCTCTTGATAATCGTTCGTTCTATAAGCCGTCGTTCCATAATTAATAGTGTGAATAAAGTGGCCTCATTAAGTGTTAATACGCTTAGTGAGGCTGTTTTTTTATTGGAAATTAAATGGAATAGTTAAGAAGTACGCATGGGTGTAACGAAGAACTAATAAAACATATTTTGCCACTAGAATGGGAGCGTATCAACTTTTTAGATGTGTGTCGATTGAATATGACAGATATTAAAGTTAGAATCTCTTCAGCCTTTACAATAGGTCTAAAAATAAGATCCAAATTTTATGTTGAAATTTGTTTAAAGTATATTTTCATTACAATGTGGGTGAGCCCCCATCTCTATCAAGTTAAGTCTATATAAGTTACATTTCACGTGAAATTTTTTTGTTCTTTCTTTTTAATATGCACCTAATTGATTTAAGTTTCTAATTATACAAATAACTTTGACTATAATGGTGACTTCTTGTAAAATTATATACATATAAAGGGATTTTTTGGATTATTTGAGAAGGATCTAGTATTCTTTTTTAAAATGACAATAGGATCTGAAGAGGGAGAGACAAGGATACCATGAAATATTTGAAGAAAAAATCGGGAAAAATTTTATTAGCAACGGGATTGGCATTTTCTATGGCAGCTTGTGGTGTAACTGATAACAAAGAAAAAACAAATGCTGAATCTAGTAAACAACAAAACAATAATAATGATTCAAGCAATAATAATAACAGCAATGCAAATAACTCTAATGGCAATAATAACAATAACAGCAATGCAAATAACTCTAATGGCAATAATAACAATAACAGCAATGCAAATAACTCTAATGGCAATAATAATAACAGCAATGCAAATAACTCTAATGGCAGTAATAACAATAACAGCAATGCAAATAACTCTAATGGCAATAATAACAATAACAGCAATGCAAACAATTCTAATGGTAATAATAACACTAATACAAATAATGAATGGGGCACTAATAATAGTAATAACTCGAATAATAATTCAAACAATAATGAACAAAAACCTAATCAAAATCAAGAGCAATCGGCTACAAGTGTAACTTTAGAACAACATGGGATTATTGTTACAGTTCATAAAGTTGAACAAGCTGATAATATAGTTCGTGTGAAGTACACAATTAATAACACTACAAACCAAACTATTTTTTCTGGTGCACCTGGGGCTAAAATAGAACAAAACGGAAAAAGTACAATACCATCAGATTTCAAAGGGAATTGGGATCAAAGAGGATATATTGCTCCTCATACAAGTGTAGATGGAACAAACCTTTATTCATTGAGCGATATAACAAATGAATTTGACTTTAAAATTAGACCTGATTTTGAGGATATGAAGAATAATCCACCTATTGAGTATTTTATTTTAAGGGTAAAAATGCATTAATGAGAAATAAAAGAAGATCGAACTAGATATTCTTTCTAGATTGATCTTCTTATTTTATATTCCCCCTTCATTGCACCACTTTTGCAGTATCCCCTTGCTCAAATCATCATAAATGTGATACATACTTACTTCCTATTTAGGGGAACTGAAGCACGTTTTCCAATCCTTCAAGCAACTCTTCAGTTTCGTTCGGATGAACAAATAGAGTGGGAAACAGATTGGAAGATGCAGTGTTCGCATCACTCTTATCAAATTCCGCTCCAATTAGAAGGAAGAAATATGATAACAATTATGTTAGAGGGACGTTACAGCTGATGCGGAAATGGATACATGAAAACGTAAGGAAAAGTTTATAAAAAAGACTTAGCGTTGTAAATCCACATTCTTATGACGCTATCCCATATAGAAATTCATCGTTTTCCAGTTCAAAATGTTATGCAATAAAAAAATATCTCGAATTTGAGATAAATCTCTTGCTTTTTAATCACTTGAGGTGTAAAGTGATAGTAACGAAAGCGATTGAGGCATATGAAAAGCATACACTCAGTTGCTTTTGATTTACAAAACAAAGTAACTTATTCAGTAAAAGCTAAGATGAATGTACAAAAATATAATGAGAATAAATTAAAAAGCTAAGAAGCATATTATTTTTTAGATATCACTTGACTAGTAAAATGAAACGGAGGAATTACGAATGTATAAAATTAAAGGGCATCATCACATTTCAATGGTTACGAAAAATGCAAATGAAAATAATCACTTTTATAAAAATGTGCTTGGTTTACGTCGCGTGAAAATGACAGTAAACCAAGATGATCCATCAATGTATCATTTATTTTATGGAGATAAAACAGGAAGTCCAGGTACGGAATTATCTTTTTTTGAAATTCCTTTAGTAGGAAAAACGTACCGCGGTACGAATGCGATTACTCGAATTGGATTACTCGTTCCTTCCGAGGAAAGCTTACATTACTGGAAAGCGCGATTTGAGGAATTTGATGTGAAACATAGTGAAATAACAACATATGCAAATCGTCCTGCTTTACAATTTGAGGATGCTGAAGGACTTCGCTTAGTACTACTCGTTTCAAACGGAGAAAAAGTGGAGCACTGGGAAACTTGGGAGAAATCAGAAGTTCCTGCAAAGCATCAAATTCAAGGAATGGGTTCTGTGGAAATGACAGTTCGTAGACTTGATAAAATGGCGAGTACACTTACAGAGATGTTTGGTTATACAGAGGTTAGCCGCAGCGAAGAGGAAGCAATTTTTCAGTCCATTAAAGGCGAGGCTTTTGGAGAAATCGTTGTGAAATATTTAGATGGTCCTACTGAAAAACCGGGCCGCGGTAGCATCCACCATTTAGCAATTCGTGTGAAAAATGATGCAGAGCTTGCTTATTGGGAAGAACAGGTGATACAAAGAGGCTTCCAGTCTTCAGGAATCATCGACCGTTTCTATTTTAAAAGCTTATATTTCCGCGAATCAAACGGAATCTTATTTGAAATTGCGACAGATGGACCAGGATTTACAGTTGATGGCGATGTAGAACATTTAGGAGAAAAACTTGATTTACCACCGTTCCTAGAAGATCAGCGTGCAGAAATTGAAGCGAATTTAGCACCTATAGAAGAGAAAATATAAATTTTAAAACCATTGGAGGAATATAAAATGAACCAATTAAAAGGAATTCACCACGTTACAGCAATTACAAGTAGTGCAGAAAAAAACTATGAGTTTTTCACTCATATTTTAGGAATGCGTTTAGTTAAAAAAACAGTAAACCAAGATGACATTCAAACGTATCATTTATTCTTTGCAGATGATAAAGGTAGTGCAGGAACAGATATGACATTCTTTGACTTCCCAGGTATTCCAAAAGGAGTGCATGGTACGAATGAAATTTCAAAAACTTCATTCCGTGTTCCAACTGATGCAGCGTTAGCATATTGGGTGAAACGTTTTGACCGCCTGGAAGTCGAACATACAGGAATTAAAGAGCAATTTGGTAAGAAAACTCTTTCTTTCGTTGATTTCGATGATCAACACTATCAATTAATTTCAGATGAACTTGATAAAGGGATCGAATCAGGTACACCGTGGCAAAACGGACCAGTTCCATTAGAATATGCAATTACTGGTTTAGGACCTGTATTCATCCGCATTGCAAACTTTAGTTTCTTCAAAGAAGTGTTAGAAAAAGTTCTATTATTTAAAGAGGTTGCGCAAGAAGGAGAATTCTATTTATTTGAAGTGAACAAAGGCGGAAACGGTGCATCTGTCATTGTAGAACATAATACGGTTCTTCCAGAAGCACGACAAGGTTTTGGTACAGTTCACCATGCTGCATTCCGCGTAGAAGATCGCGCTGTATTAGAAGAATGGATTGAGAGAATCAGTAGCGTTGGGCTTCCTTCATCTGGCTATGTAGATCGTCACTTCTTCGAGTCATTATACGCGAGAGTTGCACCACAAATCTTATTTGAATTTGCAACAGACGGCCCAGGATTTATGGGAGATGAACCATACGAAACACTTGGCGAAAAATTATCTTTACCTCCGTTCCTAGAGCCAAAACGTGAAGAAATCGAAAAATTAGTTCGTCCAATTGATACAGTGAGAAGTACGAAGGAATTTATTAAAGAGTAAAAATAGAGATAGTAAGTAGGAGAGCAAGTAGTTTTAGCGGAGTGCTGGAACTGCTTGCTTTTTTATTTATTCTAGTGAGTTTTCTGACAATTGTTTCTCAAGTTATTAAAAAGGAAAACTTTGGTATAATTAATTAAAATATTTAATTTTCTGATAATTGTTTTTCAATGCATAGAAAAGGAGTGGTAATATACAATTTTGATAATTGTATAAAAATACTAATTTTGGATAAAAGGGGATGCGGAGTGTATGGGAGCAGATGTAGTAACGCGGGAGCAAATGAAACATTCTTTAGATGATTGGTATCGTGTAATGTTGCAGCAAAATATAGAGAAAGCAACGGAGATGAAGGAAGAGATAGATAGTAAGATTAGTGGTTTGGACGTGGATCAAGATGTATTGCTTTATCATGCGTTATTGAATTTTAGGTATCAAGTTTTGAGTGATTGGGTTTCCGTTAAAGAAGGTAACTTTAATCAAGTAGAATCTTTTGAAGTTCCGCAAGAAGGTTTGCTAGCTTATTATTATCATTTGTTTAAAGCACTTTATTTTAGAATGGTTGAAAATTATGAGGAAGCTAGTAAAGAATTTGAACAGGCAGAAAAATTATTAGAATACATTCAAAATCCTTGTGAAAAAGCAGAATTTAATTATCGTTTAGGTGAATTTTACTATCATACATACCAGGAAGTGAAAGCTATTCACCATATTCAAAAAGCGAAAGAAGAATTTGTAAATCATCCTGGGTACCAAATTAATGTTGCACTATGTGAGAATATATATGGTTTATGTTGCGTGGAATTAAAGCAATTTGAATTAGCTGAAGAAAGTTTTAATATTGCTTTAGATGTATTCCAAAGATTAAATCATAAAAAGTACGTTCTGATGATTAGAAACAATTTAGCCTGGTTATATGGTACTCAAAATCTATCTGATTTGGCCATTCGTCATGCTGCTGAAGTTGCTGAGAAATTACCTAAACATTATAAAGCGATTTTTACAGTGGCTGAAGAGTATTGTAAATTGGGTAAAATTGAGTTAGCGCAAAAATATATTGCGATGGGAATTGAAATATGTAATGAATTAAAAAATAAAGAATTTCAATATCGTTTTATGATATTGGAAGAATTGAACAAGGGCTCTAATGCAAATGAAATGGAGAAAATTGTATTAGAAAGCATTGCGTATTTTGAAAGTAAAAATTTGTTAGAATGTATAAAAGAATACAGTGAAAAATTAGCAATGCAATTTTATGAAGAAGGTAATCATATCAAAGCAAGTAAATATTTTTATATAAATAATAAAGCGAATAAAAAATATTTAGAAAAGGGAGCTTTGAAATAATGGGAAAACTTAGTAAATTAATAACGGGATTAGCACTTTTGGGGACTTTAGCGATAGGATTAAACAGCTCTACTGAATCTAATCAATACGCTAGTCGAGGAGACACAGGCGGAGCACCAGCAAGACCAGACTATGTTAGCTTTAATAAAGGAGATACTGGTGGAGCACCAGTAAAACCAGACTATGCTAGTTTTAATAGAGGAGACACGGGTGGAGCGCCAGCCAACTTCAATAAAGGAGATGGCGGAGCACCAGCAGATAATAGAGGAGACGGCGGCGGAGTAAGCCAACTATAATAACAAAGAAAGGGACTTCAACATGAAGTCCCTTTTTCTATTTTTAGGCCATGCAGAGAAAAGAATTGACTTACTTTAAATGTGTAACTATAATAGTTACAAAATAACTATCACTAATAGCAGTGAGTAATATTTTTTTAGTATAATTGTAACTACATCAGTTACAATTAAAAAAGAGAACATAAAACAACCAAAAAATGTAAAAACTTTAAATAGCAACAAGAGAAAGGAGACGGGAATGTTGAAACGGTTTAAGTTTTATATGATTAGCGGTATTGTGCTCGTTTTGCTTATCGTATGTAACTTTGTTGATAAGCCAATTGCGAAGGTTGGAGAAGTAAAAGATACTGTTATGATGAAGCTAAATACGAAAGAGAGTATGGCACAAATTGACGGGCAGACGATTTATTTTAAGAAAATTGGTGAGGGGAAGCCTCCTTTACTTATGCTGCACGGGTTTGGGGGTTCTTCAGATGGATTTAGTGATATTTATCCGGAACTTGCGAGAGACCATACAATTATTGCAGTTGATATTTTAGGGTTTGGACGTTCTTCTAAGCCGATTGATTTTCAGTATTCATTTCCTGCGCAAGTGAATTTATATTATAAGTTAATGAAGAAGCTCGGATACGATCAGTTTGCGGTGCTCGGTCATTCGATGGGCGGAGAGATGTCCCTCAATTTAGCATATTTATATCCTGACGCAGTGACGCATCTCATTTTAGCGGATTCTACAGGGATAGAGTCTTTCCAGCAAAAAGAAAGTTATGAAGTGCCGCCATTATCGACAGACTTACAAACTGTAACAGAGATTACGGATTATAATAAAAATGAAGTGAAAAATAGTCGTGACGATAAAGAGCACTATGATCAGCTGACGAAAATGAGAGAGCGCCGCATTGCGATGGAAGCCGATAAAATTAAGGTGCCGACTCTAATTATATGGGGCAGAAATGATAAGAGCGTTTCTTGGAAAAATGGTGAACTGTATCATGGGCTATTTGCGAATAGTACGTTCCATATTATTGAAAAAGGATACCACGCACCGTTTCGTCAGGAACCAATCGAGTTTATGGAATATGTACAAGCGTTCTTCGCGAAGCATCCACAATAAAAATTTTAAGCATAAATCCACTTCTTTCCTCATACAGTGAAACTAATAAGGCTTGTCTAAGGAAAGGAATGAAGTTGAGTGGAAAGTTTACCATGGTGGGTGTATCTTGTAATCGTTGGGATCGTATTAAGTGGCTACATGGTTTTATATACTTCAAAAAAAGAGCAAGAGATGGATAATGAGTTTATCGAAAAAGAAGGCGAAGTGTATATGAAGCGTTTAGCAGAAGAACGCGAGAAACGTAATCAGGATAGTGATAAAGATTCGGTTTTATTATAATAACAGGAGAGTGGATAACATGTCGTTATCCAATTTTTCATTTTCTGAAATATATCAACGATTTTTTCAATATATCGACGATTCGACAAAGGATATCGACTTACCGACACAAAACGACAATATTAAGAAGCACGGTTATTGTTCGGGAAATTATTATTGGAACATAGCATATAGAATGTGCATACTAAATAGCACCATTATAAGCTGTAACGCACAAGTTGCACGGCCAACGCAACGACAACTCGCTTTACTCATCATCATGTATTTGCTCTTACTAGACGTAGATAGGTGAGAAACATAGTATGATTTTTAGTGAACGTTTAAAAGAAGAACGAGAAAAATGAAAGAAATCCCCTACACTAGCTGTTCTTTTCACTCAAATTGTGTACTATAAAGGATAGGATGACATAAAGAAGGGGAAATTTAGAATGGAATTTCATGAACAAAAGATTTTGCCGGCAGTGAGGCAAATTAAAGATTTGGAAAAGCTATTACATAGTTCGTATGAGTATATCGTTATTTTAGATATTCATGTCGGTCAATTGAAGAGTGTTATATCACTTGCGAAGCAATATTGTAAAAAGGTGTTTTTACATGTGGATTTAATTCATGGTTTGCAGAGTGATGGGCATGCGACGGAGTATTTATGTCAGGAGTTTAGACCGTACGGGTTACTTTCAACGAAGGCGAGCGTGATTATGAAGGCGAAGCAAAAAGGTGTTGTGGCAATACAACGCATCTTTTTAATCGATTCGAGTGCGATGGAGAAGAGCTGCAATCTTTTAGATAAGACGAAACCGGATTATATTGAGGTACTTCCTGGAGCATTAACGGACGTTATCGCTGAAGTGAAAGAGCGTACTGGTGTACCGATTTTAGCAGGTGGTTTCATTCGTACTGTTGATGATGTAGAGAGAGCTTTAAATGCTGGTGCGACAGCAATTACGACATCAAAACGCGAACTATGGAAACATTACCAAAAAAAGTGACGAAAATGTGAAATAATTCTGTTGACACCGCTTTCATTAACGGTTAACATTATAGACAAGTTAATAAACGTGACGGAGAAAAGAAGAGATCCACATTTCATTGTTTCTATATAAATTTATATAGAAGCGTGCAAAGCTGTGGGTCTTTTTCTTTTGACAAAAACGAATGGCCATTCATTTTACCTCTATCACATTTGAAAGCGTTTAAATTGATTGTGGAGGGATACTATGTCAGCATTTTTAGGAGAGTTAATAGGGACTGCGTTGTTAATCGTACTTGGTGGCGGCGTTTGTGCTGGTGTAAGTTTAAAGAAGTCGTTTGCGAAAGATTCTGGTTGGATTGTTATTACAATGGGCTGGGGCTTAGCAGTAGCGGTTGCAGCATATGCGGTTGGATCAATTAGTGGGGCACATTTGAATCCAGCTTTAACGATAGGATTAGCATTTAAGGGAGCGTTCCCATGGAGTGACGTACCTGGTTATATCGCAGCACAAATGATTGGGGCAATTATCGGGGCAGTTATCGTATATTTACATTACTTACCACATTGGAAAGAAACAGAAGATCCAGGAACAAAGTTAGGCGTATTTGCAACAGGTCCAGCAATTCCGAACACATTTGCAAACCTTTTAAGTGAAATGATTGGAACATTCGTTTTAGTATTTGGTATATTAGCAATTGGTGCAAATAAATTTGCAGATGGATTAAATCCATTTATCGTAGGTTTCTTAATTGTAAGTATTGGTTTATCATTAGGTGGAACGACAGGATACGCAATCAACCCAGCACGTGATTTAGGGCCGCGTATCGCGCACTTCTTCCTTCCGATTGCAGGAAAAGGCGGTTCAAACTGGAAGTATGCATGGATTCCAGTAGTAGGTCCAATTTTAGGTGGATCACTTGCAGGATTATTCCATCAAGTTGTATTTGAAGGAAAACAAAACGCAGCACTTATTTATGTAATTATTGCAACTGTGATTGTACTAGCAATCTCTTATATGACAAGTAAAAAAAGTGGAAGCAATACAAATAGTAGAAAAGTAGCATAAGGGGGAAACCGATATGAAAAAATATATTCTTTCATTAGACCAAGGAACAACTAGCTCACGTGCAATTCTGTTCAATAAAAAGGGTGAAATTGTTCATTCAGCTCAAAAAGAATTTACACAACATTTTCCAAAGCCAGGCTGGGTAGAGCATAACGCGCAAGAAATTTGGGGATCTATTTTAGCGGTTATCGCAACTTGCTTAAGCGAAGCAGATGTAAAACCAGAACAAATCGCTGGTATCGGTATTACGAACCAACGTGAAACAGCGGTTGTATGGGATAAAACAACAGGCAAACCAATTTATAACGCAATCGTATGGCAATCTCGCCAAACAGCTGAAATTTGTGATGAGTTAAAAGAAAAAGGTTATGGCGAAATGGTTCGCGAAAAAACAGGTCTTTTAATTGACGCATACTTCTCTGGTACGAAAGTAAAATGGATTTTAGATAACGTTGAAGGTGCAAGAGAGAAAGCAGAAAACGGCGATCTATTATTCGGAACAATTGATACGTGGCTTGTATGGAAACTATCTGGTGGTAAAGCGCACGTAACGGATTACTCAAACGCATCACGTACATTAATGTTTAACATTCACGACTTACAGTGGGATGATGAGCTTCTAGACATGTTAACAGTACCAAAGAGCATGCTTCCAGAAGTACGTCCATCATCTGAAGTGTATGGAGAAACAATTGACTATCACTTCTTCGGGCAAAATGTACCGATTGCAGGTGTAGCTGGTGACCAACAAGCAGCATTATTTGGACAAGCTTGTTTCGGTGAAGGTATGGCGAAAAATACTTACGGAACTGGTTGCTTCATGTTAATGAACACTGGTGAAAAAGCAGTAGCTTCTGAGCATGGTCTATTAACAACAATTGCATGGGGAATAGATGGTAAAGTAAACTACGCATTAGAAGGAAGTATTTTCGTAGCAGGTTCTGCAATTCAATGGTTACGTGACGGAATGCGCATGTTTAAAGATGCAAGTGAGAGTGAAGTGTATGCTTCTCGCGTTGAATCAACTGACGGTGTATACGTTGTACCAGCATTCGTAGGATTAGGTACACCTTACTGGGATAGTGAAGTACGCGGTGCTATGTTTGGTGTAACACGCGGTACGACGAAAGAGCATTTCATTCGTGCAACACTAGAATCTTTAGCTTACCAAACGAAAGACGTATTATGCGCAATGGAAGCAGATTCAGGTATTGAACTGAAAACATTACGCGTTGATGGCGGAGCAGTTAAAAATAACTTCTTAATGAAGTTCCAAAGTGATATTTTAGATGTTCCTGTAGAGCGTCCGGTGATCAATGAAACAACAGCTTTAGGTGCAGCGTACTTAGCTGGTCTTGCGGTTGGATATTGGAAAAACCAAGATGAAATTAAAGAACAGTGGCATATGGACAAACGCTTTGAACCAACAATGGAAGCGGAAACAAGCAAAGAGCTATATGCTGGATGGAAAAAAGCAATTGAAGCAACAAAAGCTTTCAAATAATCATAAACAGTGTTATAATGGTGACAAGTTAATAATTCGGTAGGAGATTTGGAGAGACCACAACACGCTATAGAGGCGAAATCTATAGCGGAGTTTGTGGTCTCTTTTTTCGTTATCAAAGGGAGGAATTACCATGAAATTTTCAAGTAAACAACGTAAAGACGTATTAAACGGAGTAAATAAACAAGAATTAGATGTGATCGTAATTGGTGGAGGTATTACTGGTTCTGGTATTGCATTAGATGGAGCAACACGCGGGTTATCAACAATTGTGTTTGAAATGCAGGACTTTGCAGCAGGTACATCAAGTCGTTCAACGAAGCTTGTACACGGTGGTCTACGTTATTTAAAACAACTTGAAGTGAAAATGGTAGCAGAGGTGGGGAAAGAGCGTGCGATCGTATATGAGAACGGTCCCCATGTAACAACACCAGAGTGGATGTTACTTCCGTTCCATACAGGCGGTACGTTCGGATCATTCAGTACATCAATTGGTCTTCGTGTATACGACTTCTTAGCAGGTGTAAAACGAAGCGAGCGCAGAAAAATGTTTAACCGTGAAGAAACGCTGAAGAAAGAGCCTCTTGTAAAACAAGAAGGATTAAAAGGCGGCGGTTACTACGTAGAATATCGTACAGACGATGCGCGTCTTACAATTGAAGTAATGAAAGAAGCAATTGAGCACGGTGCAAAAGCTGTTAACTATGCAAAAGTAGATAGTTTCTTATATAAAGATGGAAAAGTATGTGGTGTACGTGTAATCGATTTACTAGATGGTGAAGTATACGAAGTTTACGGTAAGAAAATTGTAAACGCAGCTGGTCCTTGGGTAGATACACTTCGTGAAAAAGATAACTCGAAAAAAGGAAAAGTACTTCAGTTATCAAAAGGTGTTCACTTAGTAATTGACCAAAAACGTTTCCCATTAGGGCAAGCAATTTATTTCGATACACCAGATAAACGTATGGTATTCGCGATTCCGCGCGGCGGGAAAACTTATGTAGGTACAACAGATACGTTCTATGATAAAGACGCAGCTGTACCACAAATGACAACAGAAGATCGCACATACATCATTAATGCGATTAACTACATGTTCCCAAGCGTAAAAATTACGGAAAAAGACATCGAATCAAGCTGGGCTGGTGTTCGTCCGTTAATTTACGAAGAAGGTAAGAGTGCATCTGAAATTTCTCGTAAAGACGAAATTTGGACTTCTGAATCTGGTTTAATTACAATCGCAGGTGGTAAATTAACAGGATACCGCAAAATGGCTGAAATGGTAGTAGACTATGTAACGAACTTACTACAAAAAGAAGGCCATAGTGCATATCCGAAGAGCTCAACGAAACATATGCCAATATCTGGTGGACATGTAGATGGCTCTAAAGGATTACCAGCATTTATCGCGAAAAAAGCAGGCGAAGGTACGAAATACGGTTTAACGACAGCACAGGCAGAAGAATTCGCGAAATTCTATGGCTCTAACGTTGACGTATTGTTCGAATTAGCGAAAAAACATAAAGACGAAGCGAAAGAATACAACATGCCGCTAGACGTTCTAATCCCACTTGTATACGCAATGGATTACGAAATGACAGCAAAACCAGTCGACTTCTTCGTACGCCGCAGAGGCGCTGTATTCTTCAACATCCACTGGGTATACGAGTGGAAAGAAGCAGTAATCAACTACATGGCTACAAAACTAGGCTGGAGTAAAGAAGAGCAAATGAAATACACAGCAGAACTAGAAAAAGCATTAACAGACGCTGTCATTCCTGTAGATCAACAAGAGCATGCAGCTGCGTTAGCGTAAAATAGAGAAACACCTGAAGAGAAACTCTTTAGGTGTTTTTTATCTTGACTAAAAATAAATAAAATGTGTTACAATGATGGTAGAGTATATAGTATGAATTTTGCATAAAATAAAGAAGACAGAAGCCTGAGAAACTTCTGCCTTTGTAACCTAACTTGCTATTGTGGTGGTAGTAGGTGCGGTTATAAGAAAATTACATTAACGTTTTAGCTGAGAACCGCCCTTACCTTTTCCACGAAGTGAACTGGACCCGAAAAGTTAGACATATATTTAAGCAGCTAATAAGGATTGAATTCTGTATTTTACAGGAGGCAATCCTTTTAATTTTGCCTTAATCCTTTTATTATTG